>NZ_JBWZET010000047.1:0-5161 GCF_056722145.1 Rhizomicrobium sp.
TCGCATAGAAAAAAAGCTGGCCATTGATTTTTTGCGGCGCGAAGTGGACGTAGCGCGGCGACACCTTGGGATAGAGCCGTTCACGCCCGCCGGCCCATAGGTGCCATACCTCCGGCAGTTGGTCTTCCAACCCGGCTTCCTGATCGAAATTGACCTTGGCGAACCACGCCGCCACGTCCTTGGCCGTGACGTTCGCCGGCACCGCCACGACGACATCGCCGTCGAAATAGTGATTGGTGTTGCCGTAAACGAAGACCTGCAGTCCGGCGAAATTGGCGAACGTTCCCGGCACGCGGTGCAGCACCCCAACGCCCTCGTCGCCGGCTTCGTCGGTCATTGCGACCGCATCAAGCCGGTCAAGAGCCGCCAAGTCACCCGCCTTGGCCAGCCGCTGCCGGCACATCTCGAAGCGCAGCGATTTCGCGTTAACATAAGCGGTGCCGACCGCCCGCTGCGCCACCGGCTTGTCAGGATATTCCACGGCATCGATGGCATGATCGGCGAGCTTCAGCGGCTTGTCCACGCAGGTGACGCGCCCGTCGTCCGAGCCGTTATACGGAACAGAACACACCGTCAGCCGATCGGGCCGGATGACGAGGCCGACGGTCATCGCGCCCGTTGTGTCGCCATAGCCCGGTTTCCATTCGCGGCGGGAAAAGACGTGGTGCTTGTCGACCCACAGGCTGAAGAAACCCGGCGGATCGGCCCCGCCCATGCCATAGGCAAACATCTGGCCCCTACCATCGCGCACCCGGATCGCCGCGCCCCAACGCGTCGTGCAGTCACTGCGCTTCGCGCCCTTGTCCTTCGACAGTCCGCCGTCGGCCGAGGCCGGCACGGCTGTGAACTCCGCGGGGCCATTATCCTCGGTCAGCGTGAAGCGCACCAGCGCGATATCGTGCGCCGAGCTGCAGACGACATCGGCTTGCGTAAAGCTGTCGTCGGCACGCGCCGCCGCAAGGCTCAAGGCGAATAAACCGACCGCGATCAGGATGCGCATCAAAGCCCCCGTTTTTACCACTGCAGGCTAACGGCAGCGGGGCCGGGGCGGCAACCGGAAAAAGCCGTAATGGACTGCCGTCATCCGCACCGAGGCGCACAGGTTACATCTTCATATTGGCCATGTCGCCCTTTTGCATCTCGGCGATATGAGCGACGGCGCCTTTCCAGGCATCGGGTCCGATGCCGACATCGCTGCGGAACGGGTATTGCAGCTCGAACAGCAGCACCAGAATGGACACGGTGATGGTCACCACCGTCGAACTCATCACCACCTGCATGCGGGTGTTGCGGATGCCGAACAGCCAGCAAAAACAGATGATGCAGGCCGCGCCGATCAACAGCACCAGCCATTCGAACCCCGAAACCCCGCTGTCGTTGACGGCGATGCGCTGCTGGCGGGCGTCATGCATCACGGTGAGCTGCTGCATGGTCGCGACCTGGGCATTGGACTGGCTGAAGTCGACGGGCTTGAACGTTCCGACGACGTTGATGGCGTCCATACCGACCATGGCGGCATCGGTATCGAAGCGGCCGCGGCGCATCAGCGGCCATTCCTGCTCGACCATGATGTTGGCATAGCGCAACATGTCGGCGCGCACCTGCTGGCGCACACTGGCCGGCAATCCCACCGCGGTGTGCCAGGCATCGATGTCGGCATCGGCTTCCTGAACCACGAGCTGGCGCGCATCGAGATAATGCTGCCAGACCACGACGGTGAGAAAGCCGAGGATCACCGCATAGAGCGTGCCCGAGACCGCAATGATGATGCCGCCGACCTCGTTGTGGGCGATGAAATCCTGCGTCTTGAACCGGCGGTGCACCACCGATTGGCCGATCGCCGAGCCCCAGATGGCGAGTGCCAAGGTCGCGATCAGCAGGATCGCCGCGGGGACGTGATAGAGAAAGCCCATCGCCGCGACGCCTTATAAAAACCGGCGCGAAGTCTAGGGCGGTGTATGAGGCACCCGCAATGCTCGATTTATCCGACCGCGAAGGTGACGGCCGTCACCGCTTGGCCAACGGCAGTTCGAACGGCACTGCCGGAATTCGCGTGGTGTCGTACAGCGTGCACACCGGGCCGTCGCCCCAGCAATAGCGCACGCGCGACGGCTTCAGGCCCTTCGGCACCGCCAAACGCACGCTGTTGCCGGCAATCGTCGCGCTGACGAACCGGCAGGCGGTATCGCAGAGTTCGAACCCGATCGGCTGGGCGGCGCCCACCGCCGCGAGCTTGCCGTTGATGCCGCTGAATGTGACCGTGACCGCTCCGCCTTTCAGCGCCGCGCGCGCCGGCTGCGGTCCCGGTTGCAGCGCTTCGCCATAGATCAGCCGCCGCGCCTGCAGCGCCAGACGGCGCCCGACTTCCTGCTTGTTGCCGGGATGCAGGCCCATATGATCGCCGATATCGATCGTCACCGCCAGCGCGGCGTTGCCATCATCGGCGACCGCGAGGCGCTGCGACTCCCGCAAGCGCGCCCAACCCGATTGCTCGGGCGCGAACGGCGGCGGGCCATAATCGGGAAGCTGCACGATCAGGAACGGCAGCTTCGGTGTTTCAAAGGCGCCGCGCCAATCGGCCATCCACGCCCGCAACAGCCCGCGATAGGCATCGGGCTCGCCGGCATTGCTTTCGCCCTGATACCACACGACGCCTTTCAGCGCGTAGGGCGCCAACGGCGCGATCATGCCGTTATAATCCATCGTCAGACCAGCGGTCGGGCCCCACGGCACCTGCGGCGGCTTCGCGGGCTCGATCAGATAGTTCCAGCCGCTCAGCGGTTGGGTGTGTCCGTCCGCAAAGCGCAGCGCCTGCGTGTTGCCGAGCAAGCCGCAGCCGCGCCAGCCGCAATAGAGATTGATAAGAATGTCGTTGGCGCCTTCATGCAGCACGTCGGTCGGCAGCGCGTAGTTGCGCTCCTGGGCATAGCCGGTGGTGGTGCCGGTGGCTTTTCCGTTGACCCACACCGTGTCTTCTTCGGTCATCGGACCCAGCGCCAGATCGGGCGTTTGCGCCGCTTCGGCAGCGGTCAGCGTGACCGAGGTGCGAAACCACACCGTGCCGCCATCCTGCTCCAGCGCCGGAACGCCCCAGGTGCTCCAGACGCCGAGGTCTTTCGGCGCCACCGCCCAGCCGGAGCCCGCTGCCGGATCGCTCCACAGCGCCTTGCCCTTGCCACGCCAGAACGCTTCAATCAACGCATCCCAGCGGCGCACGCCCGCGGCGGGATCGTTGGCATAAAGCTTCAGGGCGTCGAGTTTCTCGTCACGGCCGCCGATACGGGCAAGCGCGTCGGGGCGCATGAAATCGGTGATGTTGGCCCCCGACCACGGCGCCGCGATCAGGCCCAATGGAACGCGTACGGACTTTTGCAGCGCGCGGCCGAAGAAATAGCAGGCGGCCGAGAAGTTCGCCACCGTCTTGGGGCTCGCGGCCGCCCAGGTCGCGCCTGCCGGCAGAAACGACTGCGGCAGCGTTTTGGCGACGTTGGGAATGTTCAGTAAGCGGATGGTAGCGTTGGCCGCGACCTGGATGTCCGGCCCGGCATCGACCGCGCCCGACACCGTGAAGGCCATGTTCGACTGGCCGGAGCAGAGATAGACGTCGCCGATGAGAATGTCGGAAATCGTCTGGGTCGCACCGGCCGTCTTCACCGTCACCGCATAGGGCCCGCCCGCCGTCATCGCCGGCAGGTCGACGCGCCAGCGCCCGGTCCCGTCCGCGGTGGCATTCGCCGAAGCCGTGCCGATCGACGCCGTCAGCGCCGCGCCCGGCGCCGCCACGCCCCACAGCCGGATCGGCTGATCACGCTGCAGCACCGCATGATCCTGGAACACCGGATTGAGCAGCGGCGCGGCAAAGGCAGGCGCAGCAAAGGCATGCGCGGCGAGCAGCAAGGTGGTGGCGGCAACGGACCAGCGGATGGCGGACATGTCCTCTCCTGACGTCTTTTTCGTTATCGCTCCAGCATGTCCCGACTCGCGAGGCCGGCGCAACGTCGAATCCACCGTGCCCACCCGCTCCACGTCTGAGCATGAATCTCTTACCCCCTCATGCAGAGGCGCTCGCCGCGTCGTGTAGCTTGCGTTATGCCGAACCATCCGCGCGGCGAGCCTCGAAGCACGCACTATGCCCGCGCAAGGATTTCAACGCGGAGGCGGCCTGCGTCCCGCAACGGTCATGGCGCCGAAGAGCCGCAGCGAATCTACCCGGCACACCCGCTCCGCGCCTCTGCGTCTCCGCGTGAATATCCCTCATGCTGAGGCGCTCGCCGCTTCGTGCCGTTCGCGTTATGCCGAAACGCCAGCGCGGCGAGCCTCGAAGCACGCACACAATGTCCATTTCAGGTCTCAGATTCACCTTTCCGGCAATTTCCGAGATGCGCCAATACCGGACCTTCCGTTTGGGCGAGCAGCAGGTAGTATCCGCGAATACTCGGGGCACGAATTATGGAAAATTCCGAATATCCGGATGCCGTGGATCGAACCCTTGTCGGCACCTACTCGGCGGTCGCCGGAAGTGGCGGCGGATATGTCTGGGACGCGGTCCTCGAATATCGTGTGTGGTGTCATCCGGAGCGGGGCGCGCCGAACGAAGGCGACGGCAGCGACTACTACTATCCATTTGCGACTTATGCCGAGGCATTGGCCTTCTCAGAAAAGACGGTTGGGGCCGAAGAACCACTTGCACTAGTCCAGCAACTGGAAAGCATCAACGAGCCCGAACCGGGTGTGTATGTGCACGTCAAAGAACCGCGCGTCACGGAATGGCCCGTCGAGTTCCTGCGACGACCGAAAAGGACGAAGGACACCATCCCCGCCTTCTTCGCTCCGGATGCTCCGGTCAACCGGCTTGATATTCTACGGGGGATCGCCCGTCCTGAATGACCGTTGTTGGCGCATCTCGAAATACGCCCTCGCCCGGGAACGTCTGCTTTCGGGTGCTATTGCCCGTTGCCCCTTCATTAACGCAGTTCATGTGCGAGTGCGCCTCGCTTAAATGTTTGCAGAGATGACGAATCCCGCTTGACCGTTCCGCATTTGTTCTATACCTTCTGTGGCGTCATTATGAGCCAAGGAGTCTCCCGACAAAGCATCGCGGGATACGGGCCGTAGCTGAGCCCCTATTTCGCAGGCATCCGATATACAGGACCCGTATGCG
>NZ_JBWZET010000048.1:0-8120 GCF_056722145.1 Rhizomicrobium sp.
ACCGGCGCCTTCACCGGCCTTGTCGGCGATATTTTCTAGAACTTCTGGCTGATGGTGATCGAGATGAATCGCGGTTTGGTCGGCAGGATGTAGGGCTCGTAGCCGCAGACCTGGGTCGTGCAATAGGCGTAGCGGTAAAGCTGGCCGCGTTCGTCGAACAGGTTCTGCGCCGCCACTTCGACCGACCAGTTGTCCTTTTCGAAGCCGGCGGTGAGGTCGAAGGTGGCGAATGCCGGCATGACGCCCAGCAGCTGTGCGATCGGCACGATCGAGCCGTCCCACGGACTGGGCGCCTGAACCCGCAAGTCGGGCAGCGCTTTGGTTTGATAAACCAGCGAGCCCTGGAGATGGGCCTTCACGTCGAACAGCGGGAACTCATAGCGGCCGGTGAGATTGCCCTTGAAGCGCGGTGTCGACGGCAGCAGCGAATTCTTCGGCGCCTGCGGGTCGGGGCAGTTGGTGATCGGTTCGCCGGTCGTGGGATCGAGCGCGCCGCAATAGGCCTGGGTGATGCGGGCATAATTGTAGGCCCCGGCACTCGACAGCGTCAGTCCGTCGGCGACCTGCCAGGTGATGTCGGATTCAACGCCCTGAATGCGGGCCGCGCCGGCGTTGGCGATTTGGGTCAGCGAGTTGAGGCCGAGGAAGGCGAACTGGAACTTGTTCCAGTTTTCCCAATAGGCGGCGCCGTCCCACCTCAGCGTGTTGGCAAACCAGCTCGTCTTCCAGCCGATTTCGTAGTTGTCGAGACTGTCGGAATGATAGCTCGGCACGTTGGCAACGCGGTTGATGCCGCCGGGGCGGAAGCCGGTCGAATAGGTGGCATAGATCATGTCGGTGTCGTCGATCTGCCACTGGATGTTGAATTTGTGGGTCTCACCCCATTCGTAGACATGCTTGTTGACGTTGGTGCAGGGTCCGCCAAATCGCGACGGCACAGAGGGATTGTCGCAAAGCGCCGTGTAAGGAGCGAGGCCGAAGTAGCCCTCGAGCTTATTGGTGGCGTCGAACACACGCACGCCGGCCGTCAGCGTCAGGCTCGGCGTGATGTCGTACGACACCTGGGTGAAGGCGGCGAGGTCGCGATCTTTGCGCTGCTGGTCGGTCAGCCAAATCGTATGCGGCCAGCCGGGAACCGAGTAGTCGGTGCCGAGCGCATCGATGACGTAGTTCTGCAGGATGTTGTGGGCCTGGAACTCCTGGAACAGGCCGACGACGAAGCGCAGCCGGTCGGTCGATGGCGAGGCGATACGCAATTCGTTCGACCATTTGGTGAACTGGTCCTTGAACAGGATGCGCTGCGACGGATCGACGGTGTTGCCGGCGTTGTCGGCGAAGGTGAGTCCGAGCTGGTCGTACCAGAAGGAATAGTCGGTGTAGTCGGAGGCGCCGTCGCCGCGCCGGTCCATGTAGCCGGTGGCGTAGGTGAGATCGAGATTGCCGATCTTGCCGGTGACGGTCAGCGCCGCCTGATACCAATGGTCCTTGGCGAATTCGGGATAATAATGATGCACCTCGAGATCGCCGACCGAGGGATCGAAGCCGCCGATGCCGTTCGCCTTTTCGAGCTGGCCGATGACGCTGGTGGTGACGGTCCAGTTGTCGTCGAGGTCGATGCCGAGCGCGATCCGGGCACCGAGCTTGTTGGTGTCGTTGTAGTCCTTCTTCGCCAGGGCGGCGTTGTCGATGGTGAAACCTGAAACCGCATAGGTGCGGGCGGCGTGGACGTTGTCGATGTAGCCGGCGTCGTGCTGGTCCCATGCCACCAGGCGGATCGCGGCATGGTCGGTGAGCGGCACGTTGATGAAGCCCCTCAGGCCGTAGCCGAACCCGCCGTTTTCGACGGCATTGCCCTCGATCTCGTAGCCGGCGGCGAACTTCTCGGCGTCAGGCTGGTTGGTGATGATGCGCAGGGTGCCGGCTTCCGACGAGGCGCCGAACAGCGTGCCTTGCGGGCCCGCCAGCGCTTCGACGCGGGCGATATCGTAGGCCGGAACATCAAGCGTGGCGCCGATGGTGGTGATCGGCAATTCGTCGAGATAGACGCCGACCGTAGGCAGCGGACCGGAATGGTTGCCGTCAGCGCCGTCGGTGACGCCACGCATCGAGATGTTGGCCTGGCCCGGACCGCCGCTCGATCCCTGGCCGCCGGCGGTGAACGAGACCGACGGCAGGAAGCGCACGATATCGCGAAAATCATTGACCCGGAGATCTTCCAGCTTCTGGTTGTCGAGCACCGCGATCGACACCGGCACTTTCTGCAAATCCTGCTCGCCCAATTTTTGGGCGCTGACCGTGACCGTCTCCAGCCCGGCCTGGGCGACTTCTTCGGCCACCGCCGGCACGCCGGCGAGCACCGTTGTGGCCAGGAGAGCCGAAGCCAAGTTACGTGGTCTACTGACGAAATACATGGACAGGCCCCCTGTTGGTCGCGCGCCGGAGCAGACGAATCCCGCGTTCTGCAGCCGGCATTGCGAACGGCTCCTGCAAACTCGGGGCCGGTTTTGCCAGAGGGGACGCCAGGGAAGTCTAGAGGGCCGCGTTTTTCAACGGCTGCAGCCATTTTTCGTAGGCGCGCCAATGCTCGACGGCATCGGAGAAGATCGGCATACGGACCTGTTCGGAGCTGGCGGTGCGTACAATCCGGTCATTCTGATAAAAGCGCAGGCATTCCGCCTCGAAGGGAAGGCCGGTGGCGTCGAGCAGCGCCTTTACGTTCGCCTCGAAATCGGCGACCAGGGCTTCATACCGTACCCGGATGATCCGCCCCGGCAGCACCCGGTCGAAGTGCGCCATCAGCGCGCCGTAGTCGGTGTAATAGCGGCCGATATCGGTGAGGTCGTAGGAGAAGCTCTGGCCGCGGGCGAAGTGCTGCTTGAAGCAGGAAAAACCGCACGCCATCGGGTGCCGGCGGGCATCGATAATCTTGGCGTTCGGCAGCATCAGGGCAATGAAGCCGATATGGAAGAAGTTGTTCGGCATCTTGTCGATGAACAGCGGCCGGCCGAGTTTGCGGTGGATGCGGGTCCGTTCGAGGTACTCCTCCCCCAACTCTGTCAATTCGTCCGCCGAGAGATCGGCGACGACGTCGGGATAGAACGGCTGGCCGCGCTCACCATGCAGCCGGCCGACCATCGCGGCGATGTCGGGCAATTCCATCGTGCCTTCCACTTGGCTGTGGCTGGCCAGGATTTGCTCGATCAAGGTCGAGCCCGATCGCGGCAGACCGACGATGAAGATCGGATCGGGCGCCTTGCAGCCCCAACCGGCGCGGGCGGCGAAGAAATCTTCGGTCAACACCGACTGCAGCAGCTGTATCTGGGCATGGGTCTTGTCGGCGTCGTAATCGAGCATTTTGCGGCGGCGGGCATTGGCGGCGGCGTAATGGGCGAACGAGGTGTCGTAGTCGGCGCGATCTTCGAACGCCTTGCCGAGGGCGAAATCGAGATGGAGCCGGTCCTCGTCGGCGAGTTCGCTGCGGGCCAGTTGGCGCTGCATTTGGGCGAGGTCGTCGTCCGAAAAGCGCAAGGTTTTCAGGTTGGCCAGGCTCCACCAGGCTTCGCCCAGGCTGGGCTTGAGGGCGAGGCTTTGGCGATAGGCGGCTTCCGCCTCGGCACGGTGACCGGCGGTTTTCAGCGTGTGGCCGTAGCTCATCCACACTTTGGGTTCGGTGGTGACGGTCTGCAGCACGTCGCGATAGACCGCGATGGCAGTGTCGGTCTCGCCGAGGCGCGCCAGGATGGCGGCGTACTGGTTTTTGTGCGCCGCGTTTTCCGGATCGCGCTTCAGCAGGGTTTCAAGCTCGGCGCGCGCTTCCACCGAGCGGTTCTGACGGTGCAGTACGATCGCGAGGTTGGCGCGGGCGGCATCGAAACTCGGCGCCAGTTGAAGGGCTCGCCTGAGAAGCGTCTCGGCTTGTTCGTAGCGTTCCAGGCGGGCGGCGATTTCCGCCAGCATGCGAATGGCGGCGATGTCAGTCGGATGCGCCTTCAAGACGGCGCGCAGCAGTCGCTCGGCGTCGGCGAGGCGGTTTTCGTAAAGCGCGCCGCCTGCTTCCACCATCGCCCGGTCGCCAGTCGAGGCGGTAACGTGGTGCAGATAGGCGTCATCGGCAGCGGCGGCATCGCCCAACGCGGTGTAAAGGTCGCCGAGATCGCGCCAGGCGGCGCGGTGCTGCGGTTCGTTGGCCGTCAGGCGCTGCAGCGGCACTACCGCCTCCGCAAGCTTGTCCTGGGCGGCCAGCGCGGCGGCGAAGAGCAGGAGCGTGTCGGGCTGGCCCGGCACGACGCTGAGGATTTCGCGCGCCTGGGTTTCCGCGAAGGCCGGATTGATTGTCAACAGCTGCAATAGATTGGTCAACGCCGCCGACAGGCTGCCGCGCACGGACTCACTCATGGACGTACCTCAAAGCCTGCCGCCGTTATGACACGCGCGGGCGGAAGCGTCACGGCTGCTGGCTTTGCTGCTTCTTCTCGGCGTCGGCGGAGGAAAACCAGCCGCGCGGATCGTACCAGGAGCGCGCGTGCGCCCCTGCGCCCTGGGCGTCGACCGGCGGTGCCGGCTCGTCGGGCTTTTTCTCTTCCTTCTTGTCGTCGGCTTTGGCGACCGCCTCCGGCTTGGTTTCGGCCTTGGGCAGTACCCATTTCACGGTGGCGGTGGTTTCCACTTCGGCCAGCTTGCCGTCCTTGATCGCCGGGCGGTAATGCCAGTTGCGCACGCACGACACCGCCGCATCGTCGAGCCGTTGCGAGCCGCTGGTGGTCGCCACGGTAACCGTATCGACGGTGCCGTCGGTCAGCACTTTGAAGCTCAGCTTGGTGGTGCCTTCCTCGCCCTTCGACAGCGATTCGGCAGGATAAAGCTCGAGGCCGCAGGCGTGCGGCTTGTCCTTGGAGGCCGAAACCGGCTGGCTCGGCTGCACCGTCTGCACCACCGGCACCTTGACGATTTTGGTGATGACCGGCGGCTCGGCGGGATGGCCGGCCATCTTGACGCCCAGGTCCCACATGAACAGCAGCGACGAGCCGGTGGCGATCGCGCCCGCGATCAAAACCGCCCAAATATGGCCGCGGAAGCGTTCGCTGCAGAACAGCCCCGACGACACCACGAAAATGAGGAACTCGAGAACGATCATGCCCTGAACCCTGAGACCCCAACCCTAACCGGTTCGCCGGGCGGACGGCAGCCGCGCATATTGCCTCCCCTGATCGTGAATGCCACGTATACGCGCCCCGCTTGCACCGGCCGGTTGGGTCCGTATCGTGCTCGCGTTGTGGCTGAAGAGGGTTCCCATGCCGATGTTTCGCCGTTTTGTCCTGCCGATGGCCACCTTGCTGGTCGCTGCCGCGCTGGTTGCCGCCGCCCCGCCGCCGGTCAAGACCCAGGTCCCCGGCTTCTATCGGATGGCGGTCGGCCAGTTCGAAGTAACCGCCCTCAATGACGGAAGCTTGCGCATCGGGCCCCAGATCCTGCACGGCATCGATCCGGCCGCGGTGCCGCCGCTGCTGGCGCGTGAATTCGTCGACACCAACGAGAAAGGTATCGCCACCTCGCTCAATGCCTATCTGGTCAACACCGGCGCCCATCTCATCCTGGTCGATACCGGCCTCGGCGGCTGCGGCGGCCCGACTTCCGGCCATCTTCTGGAAAACCTCAAAGCGGCCGGCTACCGGCCCGAGGATGTGGACGCCGTCCTGATCACCCATATGCACGGCGACCATGTCTGTGGCCTCGCCAAGGACGGGGTTCGGCTGTTCCCCAAGGCGACCGTTTACGCTGCCGAGGCGGAAATCGCCTATTGGTTGACGACGACGCCCAACGATCCGGCCGCCGATCGCAAGAAAAGCGTGCAGCAGATATTCGCCCCCTATCAGGCCGCCGGCGTGGTGAAGGGCTTCAAGCCCGGCACCGAACTGTTCCCGGGCGTCACCACCATCGACACCCACGGCCATACGCCGGGGCACACTTCGTACCTGTTCCAATCGGCGGGGCAGAAATTCCTCGTGCTCGGCGATATCGCGCATGTTCATTCGGTCCAGTTCTCCCATCCCGAGGTGACGATCGACTACGATTCCGATCAGCCGACGGCGCGGGCGGCGCGCCTGGCGCTGTTCGATCGCCTCGCCAAAGAGGGCTGGAGCTTCGGGGGCGCCCATATGCCGTTCCCCGGCATCGGCCATGTCCGCAAGGACGGCAACGCGTTCGCCTACGTGCCGGTGGAATACGTGCCCTGATCGCTGTCAGGGAACCTTTGCTGCTGGCTGACGTTAAGAAAGGCGTCCGGCAGCAGGATTATTATGGCCATTCAACCTTTGAAGCCTTTGCGCATCGGCATGGTAGCGCCGCTGTGCGAGGCCACGCCGCCGAAACTCTACGGCGGTACCGAACGCGTCGTTGCTAACCTAACCGATGCCCTGGTCGGGCTCGGCCATCAGGTGACGCTGTTCGCTTCGGGCGACTCCGCCACCAACGCGAAGCTGGTACCGGGGCGGGCGCAGGCGGTACGGCTCGATCCGGCGCCGCTGAAATCGGACTGCGCCGCCCATCTGGCCATGCTGCATGACATCAAGGCCCAGGCGCACAAATTCGACGTGCTGCATTTTCATCTCGACCTGCTGCACCTGCCATTCTTCACCGACATCGCCGAGCGCACGCTGACGACATTGCACGGCCGCCTCGACATGAAGGATTTGCCGGAGGTCTATGTGCGCTTCAGCGACTATCCGCTGATTTCGATTTCCGACAACCAGCGCACCCATATGCCCGAGGCGAACTGGCTGGCGACGGTGCATCACGGCCTGCCGCCGCACGTCTATAAATTCACCGAGCACCCGAACGGGGGCTATCTCGCTTTTCTTGGCCGCATCTCGCCGGAAAAGCGGCCCGACCGTGCCATCGCTTATGCCAAGGACACCGGCCTTCCGCTGAAAATCGCCGCTAAGGTCGATGACGCCGACAAGCGCTATTTCCATGACGAAATCGAGCCGCTGCTCGACGATCCGCTGATCGACTACATCGGCGAAATCAACGACGCGCAAAAGAGCGAGTTCCTCGGCAATGCCCTGGCGCTGCTGTTCCCGATCGACTGGCCAGAGCCGTTCGGGCTGGTGATGATCGAAGCCATGGCCTGCGGCACGCCGGTGATCGCCTTCGGCTGCGGTTCGGTGCCCGAAATCATCACCGACGGCGTTTCGGGCCGGATCGTGTCCTCGGATGCCGAAGCGATTGCGGCGATCAAATCGCTGCATTGGCTTGACCGCCGCCGGGTACGCGCCGAGTTCGAGCAGCGTTTCACCTCGCTGGTGATGGCCCGCAATTATCAGCGGCTTTATTATCTCGTGGCCGGCGGGCAAATGCGTCCCGAAGGACTGGAAAAACTGGGCTGATGTCGGACCCCGCGCAACCGCAAGGCCACGCCGAACGGCTGCGGCCCGATCCGCCGCCGCGCCTGAGGCTGTTTTCGCTCAAGGACGGCGACATGTTCGTCGTCACCGACTCGGTGGGCGACATCTCCGGCCTCGGCGATGGTCTGTTCCGCAACGACACGCGCATCCTCTCCTATTTGCAGCTGAGGGCCGGCGGCATGAAGCCGGTGGTGCTCAACACGGCGCGCTCCAAGGACAATGTTTTTCTCACTGCCCACATGGTCAATCGCCCGCTCGGCGGCCCGCAGGAAACCGGCAGCGTTCATATCGAGCGCACCAAACTGTTATGGAGCGGCACGCTTTACGAACGCCTGGTGCTGACCAACTTCGGCAATACCGAAACCGACCTGCCGCTGATGCTGCGCTTTGCCGCCGACTTCGCCGACATTTTCGAGGTCCGCGGCACGGCGCGCGGCCGTCACGGCGCCTTGCAGCGCCGCCAGAACGGCGACGATCAGGTGCTGCTCATTTACGACGGTCTCGATCATGTCGTGCGCACCACATCGGTGTCGTTTTCCGAGCCGCCGCAGCGCTTGACGATCGACGAAGCCCATTTCCTCCTGCACATGACGCCGCGCGAACGGCATACGCTTTATGTCGAATACGGCATCGACCGCAGCGTGCGGCCCGATCGTGATCGCTGGCGCACCGCGGCGGCGGCGGCATGCAATGCGATGCGGGTCAACACCCGGCGCG
>NZ_JBWZET010000049.1:0-3275 GCF_056722145.1 Rhizomicrobium sp.
TCGGCGCCGATACGGTGCTGGCGAAAATCGTTGCCCTGGTCGCCGAAGCGCAGAGGAGCCGCGCCCCGACCCAGACGCTGGCCGACTCCGTCGCGGCGTGGTTTGTGCCGGTGGTGACGGCCATTGCCATCGTCACGCTGATCGCCTGGCTCGCCGCCGGCTATACACTCGATTACGCGCTGATGGCGGCGGTCTCGGTGCTGATCATCGCCTGCCCGTGCGCACTGGGTCTGGCCACACCGATGTCGGTGATGGTCGCGGTCGGGCGTGGCGCCCAGGCCGGCGTTCTGGTCAAGAACGCAGCGGCACTGGAGAAATTCGCCAGCGCCGACGTTCTAATCATCGATAAGACCGGCACCATCACCGAAGGCAAGCCGAAGGTCGTTGCCATCCACACCGTTGCGGGCGTCTCCGAGAATGAAGTGCTGGCACTGGCCGCGGCGCTGGAATCCAAGAGTGCCCACCCGCTCGCGCACGCAATTCTCGAACGCGCCAAGGGCCTTGATCTGCCTGAGGCCGATGATTTCATCAGCGTGACCGGCCGCGGCTTGAAAGCGCGTATCGGCGGCGCCGAAGTGCTGATTGGCAGCAGCAATTTACTGCAAGACAACAACATCGAACCTTACGGGCTTTACGGCGACACCGAACAATGGGGCAAAGACGGCGCAACCGTCGTAGCTGTGGCGCGCGGACGAACCACACTCGGACTGATCGCGATCAAAGACCCTATGAAAGCCGATGCGCGCGAAACCCTGGCCGCGCTCGAGGCTGAAGGGCTACAGATTGTGATGGCGACCGGCGATTCCATCGCCACCGCCCACGCCATCGCCGTCGAGGCCGGAGGATTGAACTTCGCGGCCGGCCTATCGCCGCAAGACAAGGCTGACTGGGTGAAATACACCAAGGGCGTGGTGGCGTTTGCCGGCGACGGCATCAACGATGCGCCGGCGCTGGCCGCCGCCGATGTCGCCATCGCGATGGGCTCGGGCTCGGATGCGGCGATCGAAACCGCCGGTCTCGTACTGCTCAAGAGCGATCTCGGCGCCCTGTTGCGGGCGCGGCGACTGGCCAAGGCGGCGGTGCGCAACATGAAGCAGAACCTGTTCTGGGCCTTTGCCTACAATGCGTTGGGCGTGCCGCTGGCGGCGGGCGTTCTCTATCCGGTCACCGGCTGGCTGCTGTCGCCGATGGTCGCGGCGGCGGCGATGAGCTTCAGCTCGGTGACGGTGATCGCCAATGCTTTGCGTCTGAAGGGCGCGAAGTTATGATCGCGCCATGGGGCTTAGGCGGCACAACACGGTGTGGCGCGTCCTTTGCGGCGTTTTGCTGATCGGTTTCCTGCTGGCGCTTGATGCGTTCTGGTGGGAGCCGTCCAACCTCGCTGTCGTGCGGCACAAGATTCGCCTCAGGCGCGGCGCCCCGCTCGACGGCCTGCGCATCGCCGTCATTTCCGATTTGCATGCCGGCGCCCCCTACATTGACGAGGCCAAGATCGCCGACATCGTGCGGCGGACGAATGCGGAACAGCCGGACCTGATCCTGCTCAACGGCGACTTCGTTGCCGGCCGCGTCTTGGGCCGCCGTCCGATCGCCATCGAGACCGTCGCCGCGCTGCTGCAGCCGCTGCGCGCCCGCCTCGGCGTTTATGCCTTCATCGGCAACCATGATCACACGCGGGGCGCCGGCAGGATCATCGCGGTACTCGAGGCGGCCGGATTTCCGGTGCTCGAAAACCGCGCCACGACTGTGGCGGACGGAAGTTTCGTCCTCGCCGGATTTGGTCATGCCTATACCAATCCCGGCAACCCGGATGTGGTGTTCGCCGGGCTGGCCAAGGATGCGACGATCCTCGCCGTCACCCACTCGCCCGACATGTTCCCGCGTTTGCCCGCGCGCTGCGCCCTCACCATCGCCGGCCATACCCACGGCGGGCAGGTCGTATTGCCGCTGCTGGGGCGCGCCATGGTACCGTCGCGTTTCGGCCAGCGCTATGCTGCCGGCTTGACAGTCGAGGACGACCGCACGTTATTCGTCAGCACCGGCATCGGCACATCGGTGCTGCCGGTCCGCTTCGGTGTCAAACCGGAAATCTCGCTTCTGGAATTGAGCGTCCATGGCTAACTCCTCGAAGATCTGCTCCTTCTTCAACCGTTTGTGGAACGGTTCGGGCAAGCGCAAACCCTGGATCCGGCGCCTTTTCCTGGTGCTGTTCACGCTACTGGTGCCGTTGCCGATCCTGTACCTGCTGATTTTCCGCTTCGTGCCGGTGCCGGGAACGCCGCAGATGGCGCTCTATGTCGTCACCGGGCGCGAGGTCCACCATACCTGGCGCTCGATCGACGCCATGGCGCCGGGGCTCAAATATTCGGTGATCGGCTCCGAGGACCAGAATTTTTGCATCCATCACGGTTTCGATTGGGAAGATATCCAGCTCGCCATCAAGGAACGCGAAGCCGGCCGCAACCACCGCGGCGCCTCGACCATCAGCCAGCAGGTGGCGCGGACGCTGTTCCTGCTGCCGGCGCGCAATTGGGTGCGCAAGGGGCTGGAGGCGTGGCTGACCGTGCTGGTGGAATTCACCTGGCCCAAGAAGCGCATCCTCGAGGCCTATCTCAACCTCGTCGACCTCGGCCACGGCAATTTCGGCGCCGAAGCCGCCTCGGAGGCCTATTTCCACAAGAATGCCGGGGCGCTGTCGGGGGCGGATGCGGCCCGGCTGGCGTCAATCCTGCCCAATCCCGACAAATGGAAGGCGCAAAAGGCCGGCAAGCGCCGCTTGACCCGCGCTTTCGCCCGCACCCGCGAGGCCTCGGAAAACGGTATGGATTGGTGCGTGCGATAGACCCGGCGCGTCTGTTTCAGTAAACTGGTTGTCATGCGTCGCCTGATCCATCTCGTCTTCCAGCCCGCGTCCCGGCTTGTCCGGCTGGCGCTGGGAGAAAAACGTCTCGTCGTCGACCCGCAAGCGGCCGAGGACGCCCACGCCCATATGCCGGTGTTCATCGATCTTGACGGCACTGCGGTCACCGGACTGTGGGCCATTCTCGACCACCTGGAGGGGAATTATCCCGAGGTGCCGCTTGTGCCCGAGGACGCGATCGAGCGGGGCGAGGCGATGCGCTGGCTCGACTGGACGGCGACGGTGTTCCACGAGCAGGTCACCCGCAAAATCGTCATCGAGAAGGCGAACCCGCGCTTCACCGGCACGCCGAGCCGTTCCACGCCCGACGTCGGCGTGATCCGCGCCGGACGCGAGGCCTTGCGGGAGATGATCC
>NZ_JBWZET010000050.1:0-21522 GCF_056722145.1 Rhizomicrobium sp.
CCCCTGCCCCACGCCCGCATCGGTGTTCGAGATCACCACATCCACCGCGCGCGGATTGAGAAACACGTTCTGCTGCAGCATCTGCTTGCCGAATGCCGCATCGTAAACCGTGAACAGAACCGCCACGACCATCAGCGCGATGGAAACGTCCGCGCTCAACCACTCCGGCTCCGCCTCGTCCTGCGCTGCGGCAACGAGCAGCCGGCGGCGGTCTTTCCAGCAAAAAGCGAGGATCGGCACCACCGCCAACACGCTTGCGGCGAACGCCACCGGTCCGAGGATGACGATGGCCGGCACGCCCCAGGCCGCAAGCCCGAACATGACATACCAGCTTACCGGCCAGGTCCTGAACATCGCCTCTCGTTAGCGTGAAAGCGAAGAGCCGATCAAGGCTGCCGCGGCGGCATTTGTTGTACCTCACTACATTCTTGCCAGCGCGCCGTGCGCCGTGGCATGAGCCGGGAAATGAAAGCGGTGATCCTTGCCGGCGGTATGGGCACGCGTCTCAGCGAAGAGACCAGCGTCCGTCCCAAGCCGATGGTGGAAATCGGCGGCCAGCCGATCCTGTGGCACATCATGATGATCTACGCCGCGCACGGTGTCAGCGATTTTGTCGTCTGCCTCGGCTACAAGGGCTATTTCATCAAGGAATATTTCGCCAATTTCGTGCTGCACCGTTCCGACGTCAGTTTCGATTTCGCCCGCAACAGCATGGAATTTCTCGGCGGGCCGGTGCCGTCGTGGCGGGTGACGCTGCTCGACACCGGCATCGACACCATGACCGGCGGCCGTCTCAAGCGCATCCGTGCCGCGCTCGATCCCGGCGAGCCGTTCTGCATGACCTATGGCGATGGCGTCGCCGATGTCGATATCTCCGAGCTGATCGCCTTTCATCGACGTCACGGACTGGAGGCGACCGTCACCACCGTGGTGCCGCCGTCGCGTTACGGCGTGACCGTGGTCGATGGCGAACGGGTCGCGCGCTTCGCCGAAAAGCCGCACGGCGACGAAGGCCGCATCAATGGCGGCTTCTTCGTGCTCGACCCCAAAGTGCTCGACCGCGTCGGCGGCGATGCGACGGTGTGGGAGGCTGGCCCACTGGAAGGCCTTGCGCGCGACCGTCAGCTCGCCGCTTTCGCGCATGACGGCTTCTGGCAGCCGATGGATACGCTGCGCGATCGCAATCTGCTCGAAAAACTGTGGCAGGAAGGACGTGCGCCGTGGAAAATATGGTGAGCCCGTCGTTTTGGGCCGGCCGGCGTGTGCTCGTCACCGGACACACCGGCTTCAAGGGCGCATGGCTGGCGATGTGGCTGGCCGAACTCGGCGCCGAGGTGGCCGGCTTTTCGTTGACACCACATACCGTTCCAAACCTGTTCGACGCCTCCGGGCCGTGGCCGCGGTCGTATTTCGGCGACATTCGCGATGCCAAGGCGGTGGCGGCGGTCGTGCGCGCCTGCGACCCAGAATTCGTCTTTCACCTTGCGGCACAGGCGCTGGTGCGGGCGTCTTATCGCGATCCGGTGGAGACGATTGCCGTCAACGTCACCGGCACCGCGGTGTTGCTCAACGCGCTGCGGCAGGCGGAAAACCTGCGCGGGGTGATCGTCGCCACCACCGACAAGGTCTATCGCAACGCCGACGACGGCCGCGCCTTCCGCGAAGACGATCCGCTCGGCGGCCACGATCCCTATTCCGCCTCGAAAGCGGCGGCCGAACTCGTCACCGCCGCGATGGCCGACAGCTTCCTCGCAGCGCCGGTCGCAACGGCGCGCGCCGGCAATGTCATCGGCGGCGGCGATTGGTCGGAGGATCGCCTTATCCCGGACATCTGGCGCGCGGTAAAGGCGCAAGCCCCACTCGCCTTGCGTCATCCCGAAGCGACGCGGCCCTGGCAGCATGTGCTCGATCCGCTCTGCGGTTATCTTCTCTATGCGGAGCATCTTGCGAGCGGCGTGCCCCGGACGCTCAATTTCGGTCCGCTTGGCCCGCCTCTGACCGTCGGCGAAATCGCCGATGCCATGCTGGCGGCGCTCGGCTGCGACAAGCGCTGGCGGCCGTCCGAAGGCCTGCAGCCGCGCGAAATGAAAATGTTGGCGCTCGATCCGTCGCGTGCGATCGCCGCCCTCGGCTGGCATCCGCAACTGGACGCGCATGCCGCGCTTGCCTGGACCGCCGAATGGTATCGCCGCTTCGCGGCCGGCGCCGATGCCCGTACGCTCTGCCGCGATCAGATCGCGCGCTACGGCGAATTGGTGGCCGCATGATCTTCCACGAAACCCGCGTCGTTGGAGCCCTCATCATCGAGCCGGATAAGCGCGAAGATCATCGCGGCTTCTTCGCGCGGCTGTTCGATGCCGACGCCTTCTCCGCCCGCGGTCTCGACACCCGCTTCGTGCAGGTCAACACCTCTCTCAGCCATCGCCGCGGCACGCTGCGCGGCCTGCACTATCAATTCGGTCCTGCGGCAGAAGCGAAACTGGTGCGCTGCACCACCGGCGTCTTGTTCGACATCGCGCTCGATCTGCGCCCGGATTCGCCAAGTTTCGGGCACTGGTGCGGCGCCGAACTCGACGGCACGCGCATGCTGTACGTGCCGCGCGGCTGCGCCCACGGCTTCGTCACCCTCACGGCGCAAAGCGAGGCGGGCTATCTGGTGTCGGCGCCCTATTCCCCGGCGCACGAGCGCACGGTACGGTTCGACGACCCGCGCTTCGCGATCGAATGGCCGATGACGCCGGCGGAAATCTCCGACAAGGACGCGCGCGCACCCGATTTCGATCCCGCCCATCATCAGATCGAGACGCTGCGAGGCTTGCTGTGACCACGGCGGTTCTTGGCGCCCACGGCCTGATCGGATCGGCGCTGGTTCGTCACTTTAGCGCACGCACCTTGGCGCGCCGCGCCCCCGCCGATCGCATCATCGAAATTCCCGCGCGTCTCGATTTTTCCGGCATCGAAACGCTGATCCATGCGGCCGGCATCACCGACGAGGACTTCGCCGATCCCGCCGCCGCCTTCGCCCACGCCATCGCCGGCACCGCCGCCGTTGTTGATTCGGCGCGCGCGAGCGGCGTGCAACACTTCTGCTACCTGTCGTCGGCGCATGTGTATGGTCCGTTAAGGGGCACGCTCGACGAAACCGCGCCGCCCAATCCCCTGTCCGACTACGCTCTCGCCCATTTCGCCGCCGAGCAGATCGTGCGCCGTGCGGCGTCAGAGAATTTCCGCGTACTGATCCTGCGCCCGTGCGCGGTGTTCGGCGTGCCGCCCGAGCGCTTCCGCCGCTGGTCGCTGGTGCCGTTCGACTTGCCGCGCCAGGCCGCCGAAAACGGCGCCATCGTGCTGCGCTCGCACGGCTTGCAGCTACGCAATTTCGTCGGCACCGGCGACATCGCGCGCATCGTCGAAACCTGGCTGGCGCGCGACGCAGCGCCGTTCGAACGCATCAACCCGCTCGGCCACACGACCGCCACCGTGCGCGATTTCGCGAATCTTTGCGCCCGCGAATACGAAACGCTGACCGGCCGCTCTTGCCCCGTGACCGCACCGCCCGGCTCTGAAACGGACGCCTTCGCCTATTGCTCGCGCATCGACCAAACTCCGTCAGACGACCTCGCCGCCACAATCCGCGCCTTGATCGCACGGCTGCTGAAACGGAGCGCGCGATGCGACTGACCATCGGCCTGCCGGTGTACAATGGCGGCAAAACGCTGGCGCGTTCGCTCGACCTGCTGCTGTGGCAGACGTTTGCCGACTTCACGCTGATCATCAACGACAACGCCTCCACCGACGATACCGGCGCGATTGCCGCCGCTTACGCCGCCCGCGATCCGCGGGTGAAGGTGTTCCGCAACGCCGAGAACGTCTCGTGGTACGAGAATTTCCGCCTCACCCTGGCGCGCGCCGATACGCCCTATTTCATGTGGGCGACGCACGATGATTTGTGGCAGCCGCGGTTCGCCGAAGCCAACATCGCCGAGCTCGAGCGCCACCCCGGCGCGGTGTGCAGCGTCTCGAAAATCGCCTATTTCACCGATACCAGCGAACAGATCGCGCCCGACACCGGCCCACTGATCGGCACGCCGGCCCAGCGTCTCACGCGCTATTTCGACACCATGTATTCCTGCGGCCGGCTTTACGGCGTTTATCGCACCGCGGTGCTGCAGCGCTGCTGGCCGCCCGGGCTCGCCATTGCCTCGGCCGATTGGCTCGGCGTGGCGCTGACGCTGGTGGAAGGCGATCACCGTGAAGTCGATGACGTGCTGCTCCGCCGCGAAGCGCAGCCGCCGGGCCACTATGTGCGCCACTTCGGCAAGATCGATCGCTTCACGCCGACATGGCGCGATTGGGTGCAGCCGCTGCATCGCTTCAACCTCGAATTCAAACGCCGCGTCGATCCGGCGCTTTATCGCGCTGTGCGCCTGTCGTTATGGCGGCTGAATGTGGCGCAAAGCATGGTGACGCTGCTGTCGGCATTTCCCTTCCTGAAACCGCCGCTGCGGGCCGCGCGTCGACTTTTCACGCTGCAATACGGGCGCTGAGCCGTGCACGAACGCAGGACGTTCGCCAAGAACGCGCTCGCCAACGTCATCGGCGGCGTCTCCGGCGCGTTCTTCGGCCTGGTGCTGCCGTATTTCTTCGTGCGCAGCCTCAGCCCCGGCGCCTTCGCGCTGTGGATTTTGGTGCTGCAGCTCGGCGGCTATGTCGGCTATCTCAGTTTCGGCTTGCAGATCGCGATCGGCCGCTACGTGGCGCACGCTCTCGAACGCGGCGATCAGCCGTTCGCCGAAAGAATATTGGCGGCCGGCATACAGATCCTGACGGTGCTGGGCCTCGTCGGCTTGGTCGCGATCCTGGCGCTGGCGTGGGCGTTCCCGTGGATTTTCCGCCAGGTGCCGGCCGAACTCGTCGCCACCGCGCGCGCTTCGCTTCTCTGGGTCGGCGCGGCGCTGGCGGCGGGATTGCCGGTGCTCGGGTTCCTCGGCGCCTTCATCGGCCTGCAGCGCAACGACATCCCCGCCGCGACCACGACCGTCAGCAAGCTGATAATGGGTGTCGCGCTGGTCGTCACCGCGGCGCTGACGCACGACCTCGCCGCCGTGTGTGCCGCGTATTTCTTCTGCAACATCGCGACCAATGTCGCCCAAACCGCGATTTTCGCGCGCGTCTGCCGCGGCTGGCGCCTGCGGCTTTTCTATGTCGACCGCAACGCCCGGCACGAACTGATCGGCTATTGCATCAGCCTCACCGTATGGTCGCTCGGAACCCTGGTCGTCAACGGCATGCAGACCACCATCGTCGGGATCTTCGATTTTTCCGCGGTCGGCGCGTATGGCGCGGCGCTCAATCTCGTCACCTTCGCGGCCGGCGTCGCCTATACCGTGTTGAGCCCGCTGGTGCAGGTTTTCGCCAAGCAGCACGCGGCGGGCCGTTACGACGCGATGACGGCGCTGTTACAGCGCGCGTCGTTCGTCACCAGCGTGGCGCTGATCGCGGGCGGGGCCTGGATGGTGCTGCTGGCGTCGCCGCTGTTCATCGCCTGGATCAAACAGCCGCTGGCGGCGATCGCGATACCGGTATTCACGATTCTGGTGATCGCCAATGTCGTGCGCGCGGTGGCGATGCCCTACATGAATTATTTGATAGGCAGCGGACGCCAAACGCAGGTGATCATCACGCCGCTCATCGAATGTGCGGTTAACCTCGCGGTAGGCTTGGCACTGGCGCCGCGCATCGGCGTCATGGGCGTGGCGATCGGAACGCTGGCGGGTGGCGTGGTCGGTATCACTGCCAACTTCGCCTACAACATGCGTCGAACACTGCCGGAACACGCCAGTGTTTCCGCGCTGTTGCAGTGCTCCGTCGCCAAGCCGGTCGCCTGGAGCTCGCCGCTGGTCGCAGTGACGGTTCTGCAATGCTGGCATCCGCTCGCACCCCTGACGGGTTATCTTCTTGCGGCTTTAACAACTGTTGTACCAGCTTACTATTTTTTCAGGCGCAACGTGCGTCTGGGTCTGGCGTTTGATCGTTGAGTTCGGTCACGGGAATAGAACTATTCATTACACATCTTTTCGGCTAGCGGTATGAGGCCGCGGCAATCTCCCTATGCCATCAACGAACAGGTACCATGAACGTCTACAGCATTGTGGTGACTTACAATCGCGCCCGGCTCCTGCGCCGCGCATTGACCGAACTGGCCGAGAACGGCTTCAAGCGCGTCATCATCGTCAACAACGCCTCGACCGACGAGACCAAGGACGTGCTCAGCGCCTTCGAAAGCCGGTTCGAGGAATATCACGCGGTGACGCTGCCGGCGAACGTCGGTGGCGCCGGCGGGTTCGCCGAAGGTCTGCGGCGCTTCCTCGCGGTATCGCGCGATGGCGACTACGCGCTGCTGCACGACGACGACTCCTGGCCGAATTTCGCCTATGGCGAACTGACGGCGCAGCTGGGCCCCGCGGTGCGGCTCGGCGCCTTTCCGGTGACCCACACCGACGGCACACTGGTGGCGATGAACCGGCCCGGCCGCGCGCGATTCCTGCGCAGCGTCTGGCGCGCCTACGAATATTTCCAGGCCTCGCATCGCCCCCAGGAACTCGACGATTTCACGCTATGGCGCGATTTCGAGTACTGCGCCTTCGTCGGCTTCCTGATCCGGCGCGACGTGGTGGCGGCGGTGGGCGTACCCAGCCCGGCCTTCTTCATCTACTCCGACGACACGGTTTACACCTACCTCGTGTCGCGCCAATACGGCCCGATCCGCAACCTTTATCGCGGCCGCTGCACCTTCATCCACGATCGCAACCGCGCCTCGGCGAGAAGCCTGCTGCAGTCTGCGTTTGCCTTCTACGAAGTGCGCAACAAGATCGTGCTGTTCCGCCTGTTCTCGGCGTGGTCGGCGGCGTTTGCGCTGTTCTATGTCGTCCGCTCGCTGCTGCTGGCGCCGGGGCGCGCCGGCACCATCCTCAAAGGCGCCTTCGCGGCCTATCGCGAGCGGCTCGAGCGCTTCCTGCCGGTCGATGCGACGGCAGCGGCCAAGACCTCGATCAGCGAACTGGTCGAGCCCGGTTAGTCCGACTTGCGCTCGCCATAGCGGGCGATGAAATCGCGTGCGAACGCGGCGATGCGATGCTCGGCCACCGCGGTGCGCAACGCCGCCATCAGATCCTGATAGAAGCTGAGATTGTGCCAGGTCAGCAGCATCGAGGCGATGATCTCGTTGGTCTTGACCGCGTGATGCAGATAGGCGCGGGAGAACTGGCGGCAGGCCGGGCAGCGGCAGTCGGGATCGATCGGACCAGTGTCCTCGGCATTGCGCGCATTGCGCAAATTCAGCGTACCGTCCCAGGTGAAGGCCTGGGCGTTGCGGCCCGAACGAGTCGGCAGCACGCAATCGAACATATCGATGCCGCGCAGCACGCCGCCGACAATATCATCGGGCTTGCCGACGCCCATCAGATAGCGCGGCCGCTCGGTCGGCAGATGCGGCACGGTGAAATCGAGGGTCTCGAACATCATCGCTTGCGGCTCGCCGACCGCCAGGCCGCCGACGGCATAGCCGTGGAAGCCGATCTCCTGCAGTGCCTCGGCCGAACGCAGGCGCAGATGCGCGAAGGTGCCGCCCTGCACGATGCCGAAATTGCCCTTGCCGGGCTGCTCGCCGAACGCCACGCGCGAGCGCTTGGCCCAGCGCATCGACAGCGCCAGCGATGTCTCGATCACCGCTTCGTCGCCGCCAAACGCCGGGCATTCGTCGAGCACCATCTGGATGTCGGAGCCGAGCAGGCGCTGGATTTCCATGGCGCGTTCGGGCGAAAGGAATTCCTTCGCCCCGTCGATGTGCGACTGGAAGGCGACGCCTTCTTCGGTGATCTTGCGCAGCTTCGACAGGCTCATCACCTGGAAGCCGCCCGAGTCGGTCAGGATCGGCCGTTCCCAGCCGCAGAATTTGTGCAGGCCGCCGAGCCGCGCTACCCGCTCGGCGCCGGGGCGCAGCATCAGGTGATAGGTGTTGCCGAGAATGATGTCGGCGCCGGTTTCGCGTACGCTTTGCGGCAGCATCGCCTTGACCGAACCGACGGTTCCGACCGGCATGAAGGCGGGCGTGCGAATGTCGCCGCGGCCAGTGTGCAGGATGCCGGTGCGCGCGGCACCGTCGGTGGCGTTAAGCTCGAGGGCAAATTCGGTCACGGATCAGCTCGGTAAGACAGGAAGTCCCAGGCTCCCTGCCACCCGCCGGACCCGTTCGTCAAGGCTCAGCATGGCCAGATCGGGAAAGGCCGATCGCGCATGAAGGGCAGAGGCGACATGCAAGGCATCAAGCGTGCGGATCGGCTCTCGTGGAAATGGTTGGCGGGCGCGGGCTATGATTTGGGGCGCGAAGGGCAGGATGGTCCAATGTTGCGCCACCGATGCCAAACGGTTTCTCGCCACATTGACTTCCCCTTCATCCAGCGAACCGAGCGCCGCAGATCGCCAGATAGTGCGATCGCATTCGATCAGTGTCAGATCGCTGGACGTGACCGTTTCGGCGTTCGTGAACAGAGTGTAGATTGTGGCTTCGGCGTTTTCTTTGAGGAGCCACGCCAAGACGGCGCTGGATTCAACGTAGAGGTTCATCAGGCTTCTTCACGTCCGACATCCAGTTTT
Source organism: Rhizomicrobium sp. (assembly GCF_056722145.1). NCBI lineage: Bacteria > Pseudomonadati > Pseudomonadota > Alphaproteobacteria > Micropepsales > Micropepsaceae > Rhizomicrobium > Rhizomicrobium sp. The sequence continues at coordinate 8,653 of NZ_JBWZET010000050.1, forward strand.
CTTCGCGCAGTGCGTCCAAAATCTCTTGTGACGTGATCCCCTTCAGCACTGGGCCGGGCATCGGAGCATAGAGCGCCTTGCGGTCTGTGATCGGCTTGCCCAGGCGGATTTCGCCTTTCCGCACCATTTCGTCGAGCACGGGATTTTCGGTCGTTACCGGCGGTTTCAGTTCCGCGACCACTTCGCCCTGGTCGGTGACGACCACGGTTTCGCCGGCGCGTACCTTGGCGATGTACACGTCCAGCCGGTCTTTCAGTTCGTTGAGGCCGACCCTGGTCATGGCGCTATTGTACCGGCCGCCCCTTGCAATCGCAAGTTATGGCCGCAGCAAGAGGCACGCGTCGCCGTAGCTGTAGAAACGATAGCGTTGCCGCACCGCTTCGGCATAGGCGCGCTGCATGGTTTCCAGCCCCGAAAACGCCGACACCAGCATGAACAGCGTCGACCGCGGCAGGTGGAAGTTCGTCAGCAGCACGTCCGCCGTGCAGAAGGTGTAGCCCGGGGTGATGAAAATGTCGGTCTCGCGCGCCATCGGATGGATCACGCGATCGGGCGTCGCCGCGCTTTCGAGCGTGCGCAGGCTGGTGGTGCCGACCGCCACGATCCGCCCGCCGGCCGCACGCGCCGCGTTCAGCCGCTCGGCCGCCGCGTCCTCCAGCACCGCATATTCGGAATGCATTTTGTGGGCGGCGGTGTCGGCGGCACTCACCGGCAGGAAGGTGCCGGGGCCGACATGCAGCGTGACATGCTCGCGCCCGACGCCCGCCGCCGCCAGCGTCGCCAGCAACCCCGGCGTGAAATGCAGGCCCGCCGTCGGCGCCGCCACCGAGCCCTCTTCGCGGGCGTAGATGGTCTGGTAGTCGGCGGCATCGCGGGCATCGGCCTTGCGCTTGCCGGCGATATATGGCGGCAGCGGCGTCTCGCCTTCGGCCGCGATAGCGGCATCGAGGCGCGCGCCGGCAGCCGCGAACCCGATTTCCACTTCGCCCGCCTCGCCGCGTTCGATCACGCGGGCCGCGATGGTTTCGCCGAGCCGCAACGCATCGCCGGGATGCAGCTTCTTGGCGGGCCGGGCGAAGGCGAGGAAGCGGTCGGGCGCCGTCCGCCGGTGCAGCAAGAGCTCGATTTTCGCGCCCGGCGAGCCGGTCCGTTCGCGCCTGCCGCGAAGACGCGCCTGAATCACCTTGGTGTCGTTGACCACCAGCACGTCGCGCGGCTTGAGAAAGCGCGGCAGATCGCTGACGCGGGCATGTTCCAGGCGGCCGTCGGCGTGCACCACCAGCAGCCGGGCACTGTCGCGCGGCTCGGCGGGGCGCAGCGCGATCAGGTCTTCGGGCAGATCGAAATCGAACAGCGAAACGTCCATGCCGGGGTGTTTACCCCAACTGCCGCCTCACTGCACCAGCGACTTGGTGCCTTCGAAGTCGAACAGGAAGCGCACCTCTTTCAGGCCCGAACCCAGCATCGCCCGCCTCAGCCGCGGCTTGTCAGAGGTCTGGAACAGGAAGAAGCCGCCGCCGCCGGCACCCAGGAGCTTGCCGCCGGTGGCGCCGTTCTGCATGGCGAGTTCGTACCATTCGTCGATCTTGGGGTTGGAGATGAAGCGCGAGCGGTTGCGCTTTTTCTGCCAATGCTGGTCGAGCAGGTTGCCGAACTCGTTGAGATAGCCGCGTTCCAGCGCCTCCAGGCTGCGAAGCCCAAGGTCCTTGACGAAATGCAGATGGCTCAGCATTTCCTCGTCGGATTCCATCACCCGCTTGTTCAGTTCTTCTTCAAGCTCACGCGCCGGCGAGTCGATGCCGGTGTAGAACAGCGCCAAGCTGTCCTCGAGATTGGCGCGCATTTCGTCGGTCATGGTGACCGGCCAGTTCTCGACGTGATTGTCCTTGCAGAAGCGGAAGGCGCGCACGCCGCCGAGCGCCGAAATATACTGGTCCTGCTTGCCGAGCGGTTCCTTCAGCTTTTCGAGCTGGATGGCGCTCGCCATCTGGGCGATTTCGGTGGTGCGGGCGCTGCGCCGGGTGTGGATATGCAGGGCGCGTAGCAGCGCCGTGGTGAAGGATGACGAGGCGCCCAGTTCGGCGCGGGTCGGAATATCGACCATGACGTTGATCTCGAGGCCGTGCCAGTCGATGTCCATCAGCTTGAGGACTTCGCGCACCACCGGATGCTGCACGTCTTCGAGCCGGTTGACGCGCTCGAGCTTCGAATAGCGGATGACCAGATCGTCGTGGAAGCCCTGGTGCAGCATGACGTAGACGTATTTGTTGATCGCCGCCGAGATCAGGAAGCCTTCGTAGTCGCGATAGTAGGAGGGATGATCCGTACCGCCGCCGCCAAGCGAGATGCGCAGAGGGCTCCGCACAATTATCATATTAATCTCCGGAAAAGTCCCAGCGGGACCAAACCCCTGCCCGCCCGGAAAATAAAGGACAACCGGCCGCAAAAGTCCACGCGACTTGGTGGAATAGCCGGCCATGGCAGCGCTGTCTTTGCCGTGCCGCGCGGCTGTTAGCGTTCCCAGCTGCCGCTGTCTTGCGCAAATGAGCGGCGGCGCAGCCGATTTATGTCTCTTGCCCGCCCCTAAGTCCTCATGGTGAATGACGCCGTGCGCCCACTTTTGTGTGCGTTACATACTTATTGGCGACGCGGTGCGGCACTCTTTAGAACCGCTCCGAGACTTGGGACGAGGCATTCTTGACAAGCTTCACTCCGAACGAAACTGACGGCTGCCTGCAAACTGGAATCAAGGGACTGGCGGCGGTTGCGCGCCATCTCGAACTCGACTGGAGCCTGCCGCGGCTGATGCATTTGCATGGTCGCGATGCCGAACCCGACGCCGAGGGGCTGGCCCGCATCGCCCGCGCCGAAGGGCTGAAGGCCGCCGTCCACAAGCTGGATTACGGCCGCCTGCAGCGGTTTTCGAAGCTGACGCCGTTCATGGCGCGGCTCGCCAACGGTGCCTTCGTCGTGGTGCTGCAGACGGCAGTGCCATCGCCCGAAGGCGGCGAGCCGATGGTGGTGCTGTTCAATCCGCGGGCGCCGGAAGCCAACCTGTTTCCGATCCCGAAGGCCGAATTCGTCGAGCACTGGACCGGCGAAATCGTGCTGCTGAAACGCCCCTACAAGCTTTCCGACACCACCCGCCGCTTCGGCCTGGGCTGGTTCGTGCCCGAGTTCTGGCGCCAGCGCGATCTTTTGCGCAATGTCGTGATCGCCGCCCTTGCCATGCATGTCGTGGCGCTGGCGGTGCCGATCTTCTTCCAGATCGTGATCGACCGCGTGCTGGTGTATCTGTCGATTTCGACCCTCGTCGTCATCGGCGTCGGCGTCGTGGTGGCGATCCTGTTCGATGCCACCCTCAGCTGGCTGCGCGGCTATTTCATCCTCAACACCGCCTCGCGCATCGACATGCGGGTCGCCCGCACCACCTTCGATCATCTGATGGGCCTGCCGATCTCATTCTTCGAGCAGCAACTCGCCGGCGTCGTCACCAAACACATGCAGCAAGGCTCGCAGATCCGCGAATTCCTCACCGGCCGCCTGCTGACGACCTTGCTCGACCTGCCGGCGCTGATCGTCTTCCTGCCGTTGATGATGTGGTACTCGGGCACGCTGACCGGCGTCGTGCTGTTCGTCACCTTCCTGCTCGGCGGCGTCATTGCGGCGATGATCGGGCCCTACCGCCGCCGTTTGCGCCGCCTCTATTCGGCCGAAGCCCAGCGCCAGTCGCTGCTGGTGGAAACCGTCCACGGCATGCGCACGGTGAAATCGCTCAATCTCGAACCGCGCCGCCAGGAGGCGTGGGAGAACGCCGCCGCCGATGCCGTGCGCACCTATGTCCAGGTCGGCAAGATCAGCCTTGCCGCCAACACGCTGTCGCAGTTCATCGAAAAGGCGCTGTCCATCGTGATCGTCACCGTCGGCGCCTTCCTGGTGTTCGGCAACAAGCTGACGGTCGGCGAGCTGGTCGCGTTCAACATGCTGTCGGGCCGCGTCATCAGCCCGGTGCTGCAATTGATCGGCCTCTTGAACAACTATCAGGAAGTGTTGATGAGCGTGGAAATGCTCGGCGAGATCATGAACCGGCCGACCGAATCCACCCGTCGCGGCCTGACCCCGGCGTTGCGCGGCGACATCGAGATCGACCGCGTCACCTTCCGCTATCCCGGCACCGACCGCCCGGCGCTGAAGGAGTTCTCGGCGCGCATTCCGGCCGGTTCGATGATCGGCATCGTCGGGCGCTCGGGTTCGGGCAAGACGACGCTGTCGGCGCTGCTGCAAGGGCTTTATTACGCCGGCGAAGGCGCCATCCGCATCGATGGCCACGACATCCGCGACATCGACCTCGCCTATTTGCGCGGCGCCTCCGGTGTCGTGCCGCAGGAGCCGTTCCTGTTCCGCGGCACCATCAAGGACAACATCCGCATGGGCCTTCCCACCGCCGGCTTCGAGGAGGTCGTCAATGCCGCGCGCCAGGCTGGCGCCGACGAGTTCATCCAGCTGTTGCCGCAGCGTTACGACACCGTGCTCGAGGAAGGCGCCGTCAATCTGTCCGGCGGCCAGAAGCAGCGGCTGTCGATCGCCCGCGCGCTGTTGCGGCGGCCCCGCATCATCATCTTCGACGAGGCCACGTCGGCGCTCGACCCCGAAAGCGAGGCCGTGGTGGTGCGAAACCTTGCCGAGATTGCGCGCGGCCGCACGGCCATCGTGATCTCGCACCGGCTGCAGACCATCCGCGATGCCGACACCATCCTGGTGCTCGACGGCGGCGAGCTCGCCGACATGGGCAGCCACGATGAACTTATCCGTCGCAATCCGATCTATCGTCAGCTGTGGTCGCAGCAGATGCAGAGGGCCGCATGAGCTTCATGGAAAAAGCGCGGGATCGTGCCCGCGAAGCCCGTTTCAACGCCGAAGAGCAGGTCATCCGGCACTGGAAGTCGGTCGACGGCTGGATCGACCGCCGCTTCAGCGATGCGCCGACGCGCGAAGATGCCGGCGTGGCGCAGCAGTTCAAGCCCGACTCCGTCGCCATCGAAGAGGCGCCGGTGCCGATCTCGGTCCACGCCGCCCTTTATGCGGTGGTGACGCTGCTGGTGCTCGGCCTGGTGTGGTCGATCATCGGCTCGGTCGACCGCATCGTGGTGGCGCCGGGCAAGATGGCGACCAAGACGCCGGTGGTGGTGATGCAGCCGTTCTCGACCTCGCGCGTCGCCGAAATCGCGGTGCAGCCTGGCGACCATGTCAAGAAAGGCCAGTTGCTGGTGGCGTTCGACCCCGCCTTTGCCGAGGCCGACGTTGCCACGCTCGACCACAAGGCACGGGCGCTGACGGCGCGGGTGGAACGATTGTCGGCCCAACTCGACGGCACGCCGTACGCCGCCGCGCCCAACGACTCCCGCGAACGCCAGACCGAAGTGCAGATTTTCCAACAGGAAACCGCCAACTACGCGGCCGAGATGGCGCAGCGCGATGCCCGCCTCGCCGCCGTCAATTCCGAACTGCACGCCGAAAACGCCGCCGTGGAAGGGCTGAAGCAGCAGCTCGACATGTCGAACAAGGTGGTCGACATCTATCAGCGCCTGCTCGACCAGAAGGCCGGCGCCCCGCTCGATGTCATGAAGGCGCAATCGAGCGCGGTCGATGTATCGATGAAGCTGGCGACCTCGAGCGGCGACATCAAGAAGCTCGCCGAGCAGCGCACCGAAGGAGCGGCCGAACGTCAGGCCTTCCTCGACAAGTGGCGCAGCGATCACAATCACGAACTGGTGCAGGCGCGCCAGGACCTCGCCGAAGCCTCCGAAACCCTTGCCAAAGCCCATCGCATGCGCGAGTTCACCCGCATCGTCGCGCCGGCCGACGGCACCGTGCTGGAAATCGCCGATCGCTCGGTGGGATCGGTGCTGCGCGAGGCCGAGACGCTGGTCACCATGGTTCCTGATGGTGCGGCGCTCTATGTGGAAGCCAATGTGCCGTCGCGCGATGTCGGGTATCTGAAGCCCGGCGCCGACGTGCGCATCAAACTGGAATCCTATCCGTTCCAGAAATACGGCACCCTCAACGGCAAGCTCGATGTCATCAGCGCCGACTCCGTAGCGCTCAAGGAAGGCGAAAAGAGCAGCCTGGTCTATCGCGCCCGCGTCCGCCTGGTCGATCCGCCCGCGGCGATCGCCCGTCGCGGCGTCCATCTGCGCCCCGGTCTGGTGGCGTCGGCCGAGATCAAGACCGGCAAGCGCTCGATCTTCTCCTATGTGATGAACCCGATCCTCAGGACCGCCGACGAAGGCATGCGCGAACCGTAATCTCCTCAGGAGGGAGAGACGGGGCTGACGCGACGAAGAACGACAACAGCGTCGCTTCAGCCCCGCTTACGCTTGAGCACCATGGCGAGCGCGATCAGGCCGCCGCCGAGCAGGAAGAAACCGCCGGCTTCGGGAACTGCCGTGACATTCGTCGCCGAACCGCCCGCCGTGGCACCGCCGGCGTAGCTGCCGCCCTCGCCGCCCAACACGCTCACCACGGCGCGGCCCGTCGATACCGTGCCGAGGCCGGTCTTCAGCTTGGTGGTGTTCCCCTTGAGGACGTTGCCGGCGATGATGGCGTCGTGACCGGATTGGTTCCAGATGAATTCGGACGTGGTGGTATCGTTCTGAAAGTTGTTGTTGACGATCAGGATCGAGCCCGGCGGATTGGATGTGCTTTCTTCCCCGATCGCGATTGCGGCGGTGTGATTGGTCGAATTCGGCCCTTTTTCCAGCGTGTTTCCGGCGATCGTTACCGCACCGCCGTCGGGCACATCGATCAGATAGGACGACGTGCCGGTGGTGCCGTCGCTGATGGTGTTGCCGATGACATAGGTCGCATTGGCGCGCGACTTGATCGAATGACCGGCTTGCGTATCGGTGAAGGTGGAATTCTGCACGTTGAGCACGCCGATATGGCCAGCATAGATCGCATGGCCGCAGCCGCTCGCCGAAACGCAGGTGCCGTTGTGGTCGAACTCGCTGCCGGTGACGTTGATGGTGGAAAACACGTTGTAATCCGACAGGATGCCGTCCTGGTTGTTCTTGAACGTGCAGTTGACGACGTTCAGATTCTGGCCCTGGAAGCGGATGCCGGCGCCGTTGCCGTCCGAATCCGTGGCGCCCGCAAACGAGATGTTCTTCACCGTGATGCCCTTGCCGGCGAACACGAACAGGCCCTTCGACGAGCACACCGCGCCCGACACGTTGACGCCGGCGCCGACGCCCTGGATGGTGAAGTTGTTGTATTGGCCGAAATTGGCGCAGCCATAATTGCCCGGCATCACGTTGATGGTGTCGCCCGAGCGCACCTGGGCCGCCGCCGCGGCGATGGTGGTGTATTGCTGCCCGGCGCCGACGGTAAGGATCTTGGCGTGGGCGCCGACGGAAACGATGCAGAAGGCGAAACTCACGGGCAGCAGCACACTGGCCTTCAGCGCTGCGCGGAAGATGGTGATCATGGGGGCGGTCCTGTTCCTGCGCGTCCATTGAGGGCGCCGCAAGGTTACTTTTTAGGAAACCGGTCCGGCCACGCCATCGGGAAGATGTGCAATGCGACGAGATGGTATCGGACTTGTCCGCGTCCACTGCCACAGCCGTTGACCTGAATCAACGCCGCGGCATTTTCGATTGGCGGCGTGCACGCACCCCGATGGTGATGCCGGCGGCAACGCTGCTATCCATTTCGTTCGTCATGCGTACGAGGACAGTCGATGCCGACCCAGGCCCAACTTGATGAAGCCGCCTACATTTCCGGCGTCAAAGCCGATGGCACCATCGCCGCCACCGCCTATTGGGGCTGGACCGGCTCGACGCCCGCTGCCTACACCAGCGGCTACACCGACGCACGCAAATGGGGCGCCAACACCGCCAAGACCGGCGCCACCGTCACCTGCTATTTCGATACCCACGCGGCATGGACGGCGGACGAGATGCAGGTCTTCCGCACTGCCCTGGCGTTGTGGTCGGCGGTGGCGAACATCACCTTCACCGAAACCACCGTGTCCGACGGCGCCGACATCACCTTCCTGCGCGGCAGCGACGGCGCCGCCAACACGATTTCCTCGGCGCTCGATTACAGCGGCACCGGCGGCAAGCCCGGCGGCACGCATTTTCTCACCCTGACCGGCTCGACGGTTTCGATCGACACCTCGGTGTTCCCGTTGACCAGCGCGGCGACGGCGGATACGGCGTTGCACGAGATCGGCCATGCCATCGGGCTCGGTCACGCCGGCCCCTACAACAATTCCGTCAATCCGGCGACGCAGCAGTTCGGCGCCTTCGACAATCTCGCCTGGTCGGTGATGAGCTACATCAGCGCCGCCGATCCCAGCGCGCCCGGCTACGATCCCTCCACCGCCACCGCCTGGAAAGGCGCCGAGCCCGACACCTTCATGCCGCTCGACATCTTGGCGCTGCAGAACATCTATGGCGTCGCGCAGAACACCCCGCTCTCCGGCGGCCAGGTGTTCGGTTTCAATTCCAACATCGGCGGCAATCTGGCGCCGGTCTATGATTTCACGCAGAACACGACACCGGTGGTGACGCTGTGGGACAAGGGCGGCGGCAACACGCTTGATCTGTCGGGCTATGCCACCGTCGCGACGGTCAATCTCAATCCCGGCACCTTCTCCAGCGTCGATGGCCTGACGCACAACCTCGCCATCGCCTTCGCGACCGCCATCGACACGCTGGTCTGCGGCAGCGGTGCCACCACCGTCACCTGCAACGACGACGGCGATGTCGTGCTCGGCGGCGCCGGCAACGACAGCATCACCGGCGGCGCCGGCAACGACGTGCTCAATGGCGGCAGCGGCCACAACACGATCAACGGCGGCGGCGGCTCCAATACCGCGATCTTTGCCGGCGCCCGCAGCGACTACACGGTCGTGGCCAATACCGACGGGTCAACGACGGTATCCGGGCTCGGCGCGGTCGATACGCTGACCAACATCCAAAACTTGCGCTTCCTCGGCGCCAACGACGACTTCAATGCCGACGGCAATTGCGATCTGTTGTGGCAGAACGACAATGGCAGTGCCGCGGTGTGGTCGCTGAACGGACTGTCGCTCACCGGCGGCGCGCTCGCAGGTCCCAACCCCGGCCCTGATTGGCATGTCCTCGCCTCCGCCGATTTCAACGGTGACGGCAAGGCCGACATTCTGTGGCAGAACATCGATGGCAGCGTCGCGATCTGGACGATGAACGGCACCAGCGTCACTGGCGGCTCTATCATCGGCAATCCCGGCAGCGATTGGCGTCTCGTCGGCACCGCCGACATGAACGGCGACGGCGCCAGCGATATCGTCTGGCAGAATGCCAATGGTGCCGCCGCGATCTGGTTCATGAACGGCACGTCTGTCGCCTCCGGCGCCTGGGCCAATCCCAATCCCGGTCCGAGCTGGCATTTGGTGACGACAGGCGACGTCAATGGTGACGGCAAGGCCGATCTCATCTGGCAGAACGACAGCGGCACGGTTGCGGTGTGGACCATGAACGGCGCCACCGTTACCGGCGCGGCCGCCATCGGCAACGCCGATCCGAGCTGGCATGTGAAAGCCACCGGCGATTTCGATGGCGACGGCAAGGCCGATATCCTGCTGCAGAACGACAGCGGTCAGGCCGCCATCTGGTTCATGAACGGCGTCTCCATCACGTCGACCGCCCTCGTCGGCCCCAATCCCGGCCCCGACTGGAGCGTGGTGCGCGCCTGCGATCTCAATCACGACGGCCGCGCCGACATCCTGTGGCAGCAGCAATCCACCGGCCAGGTCGCGGCGTGGACGATGAACGGCGCCACCTTGACATCGTCAGCGCTAATCGGCACCGCGCCGGGCAGCAGCTGGCATCTGGCGACCGGCTGAGGCTCGCCAACTTGCCGATTGCGATGGGTGGCTTAAGATAAGGCCTCCCGCCGGTCGCGCCCATGATTGCCGAAATCGCCCTCTATGCCTTGATCCTGGCGCTGCTGATCGCGGCGCTGGCGCTGATCCAGCTGGCGCGGCGTGCCGCGCGGCGAGCGGCGATCCTCTACGTCTTGTCGGCGCTGGCCTTGCTCGCTTTTGCCGGCGTGTTGTTGTGGCGGCCGCCCCCTGCGCCGATCCTGATCGAGAAATCGGCGCCGGCGCTCGATCTGCCGCCGCTCGTCGCTGGCCAGCCGCGGCTCACGACCGCCGATCTGAAGGGCCATGTCACGCTGGTGAATTTCTTCGCGTCCTGGTGCGGGCCGTGCCGCGCCGAGCATCCGGTGCTGAGTGGCCTCGCCGACAACGGCATCCGCCTCGTCGGCATCGATTATAAAGACAAGCCGGCGGCGGCGACCGCCTTCCTCGCCGAGCATGGCAATCCTTATGCCCGCGTGGCCGCCGATACCGACGGCGGCGCCGCCATCGCGTTCGGCGCCTCGGGCGTGCCCGAGAGTTTCCTGATCGACCCAAACGGATTCATCCGCTACCAATCGGCCGGGCCCCTGACCGAGCAGAAACTGCGCGATGAAATTCTGCCGCTGGCGGCGCACCTCAAATGACGGCGATGACACCATTGCGCCGGCTGCTATACTGGGCGGCAACAGACTCGCGCCGCACGCGGGATCACCAGACATGGGAAGGAGAACAGGATGACCAGGGCACGCCATCTTGCTTGGGCAATCATTGTGAGCGCTACCACGGCCGCGGCGGCCCCGTCCGGCGGCCCCTATGGCCCGATCGACACGCGCTACGCGATCCCGAAGGCGCCACACGTCTATTACGTCGCCCCCGATGGCGAGGCTAATGCCGCCGGCACCGCGCTCGCCGCGCCGACCACGCTGGCCACGGCCGTCGCCAAGGCGGTCACCGGCGACGCGATCATCCTGCGCGGCGGCGTCTATCGCACCGGCGGCCTCTTCTTCAACCAGAAGATTATCTTCCAGCCTTATCTCGGCGAGCATCCGGTGCTGAAGGGCACCGAGGTCGCCACCAACTGGCAGCCGGCTGGCGCGAATGTGTGGAAGACGTCGTGGACAGCGCTGTTCCCGGCCGCTCCGCTCGCCTGGTGGCGGCGCGACAAGGAAGAGGCGGCCACGCCGCTGCACCGCTTCAACAACGACATGGTGTTCGTCGACGGCGTTTTCCTGCAGTCGGCCGGCAGCGTCGCCGAGGTCAAGCCCGACACCTATTACATCGATTACGCCGCCAAGGAGGTCTATGTCGGCATCGATCCGGCTGCGCACACGGTGGAAATCACCGCCCACGACGGCGCCCTGATCCGCACCAGCGGGCCCGTCAACGGCAAAACCAACGACTTCAAGGGCCCGATCATCCGTGGCCTGACCATCACCGGCTATGCCCGTCGCTGTCTCGAGGTGGAAGGCAAGCGCTCGTTCGGCCCCAATGACGAACCGACCGACGAGCCGATCGGCAAGGCCGATGCGTCCACCTACGGCAAGCAGGCGGTCGGCACGGTCTTGGAAAACCTCACCATCAGCTATTGCTCGCGCGTCGGCGGCTGGTTCCGCGGCGATCACATGGTGATCCGCAACAATCTGTTCTCCGACACCTCCACCGAAGGCATCTACGTCATCGCCTCATCGGATGTGCTGATCGAGAGGAACATCGTCCGCCGCAACAACATCGAGAACCTCACCGGCTACTATCCCGGCGCGGTCAAGATCTTCAACCAGACCCACAATGTCGTGATGCGCGACAATCTGATCCTGGAAAACCCCAATTCCAACGGCGTCTGGTTCGACGTCGGCAACCACGATGCGGTGTTCGTCAACAATTACGTCGAAGGCGCCCTGGTCGGCTTCTTCTTCGAAATCTCCAACGGCGCGACGGTCGCGGGCAACGTGTTCGTGCGGAACGGCGACGGCGCCCGGGCGCTGAACTCGCGCGACGTGCACATGTACAACAACACCTTCATCGACAACCCCGCCCGCTTCGAACGCACCGAGCGCAGCAACATCGGCGATCATTTCGCCTGGCATCCGACCACCGGTCCCGATGTCGGCGAGCGCCAGGGCCACATCTTCGTCAACAACCTGATGGTGGCGAGCGCCAACTATCGCAAGCCGCTGCTCCGGGTGGAACAGGCCTCGGTGTTGTGCGGCAAGCTGGTGACCTCGCCGCTGACGACGATCGACGGCAACGTCTACGTCCGCCCCGCCGACATCAGCGGACCGGTGGCGCTGTGGTCGCCCGCCGATGCGCCGGACTGCACCGCCAAGCCGGTGACGCTCGAGGCACTGCACCAGGTCGCGCCCGGCGTCGATGCCAAAGGCCGCCAGATCGACGCCGGCCCGCACGGCATCTTCAAGGCGCCCGATCTGGCGCGCTACGAGCTGATCCGCCCGCTCCCCGCCGCCACCCAGACCCCGGCCGCCGTGCTCAAACTGATGGGCTGGAAAAAACCCGGCAACGCCGGCGCCTATCCGACAACGGCGAAGCCGGCGAAGACAGCGAAGACAGCGAAGAAGTAACGCCCGCTTCTGCCCCCGCGCGCGGCAGGCTGCCTCGAACGGCATGATCCGCGTGGGGGAAGTGCCGCGCAGCGGCAAAGGGGGCTAGCCATCGACGAGCCCCCTTCCCACGCGTCGCATGGATTTCCCCCACGGTCCATCTGCGACCGGGGAAACCGGTGCGCCCGCGGGAGCAGTAAGCCGCGGAGTATTCTGGGAGCAGAGTAAAAACCCCGCACGTCACCGCTCCGGCGCAAAAATTAACGCACGCGGAGCCGCGGAGATCGCGGAGGCGTTTGGGTTGTTCGATGCACCGCAATCCGCGTCTGGCACGCTCGCTCCGCGCCTCCGCGTCTCCGCGTGAATCAAATTTCTTTGTAAGTGTCGCTCATCTTTTCTGCCCCCGCG
>NZ_JBWZET010000051.1:0-2290 GCF_056722145.1 Rhizomicrobium sp.
TCCATGTTGGTGGACGCGCGCAGCTCCTGCGTGAACGTGCGGATGCTCACGTCGGCATGGTTGCGGCCGAGGATGTCGGCGCTGGTGAAATCCGAATCCTGGTCGGTGACATTGCTGTTCTTGCGCCACGCGGTGATCGAACTCAGCGTCAGCGGCCCGATCGCGTAGTCGATCTGGCCGGAAACGCCGTAGTTCTTGATACGATTGGTCGAATCGAAGTTGTTGTAAACGTCCCCGAACGGGTCGCTCGCCGGGTTAACCTTGCCGCCGATTGCGGTCACCGCCAGCGCGGTCGGCCCCGAATGGACGTTGACCACCGCGCAGCAATTCTCGTGGATCTCGCCATAATCGCCGATCAGCCGCACCTTGAGCTGGGTGTTCGGCTCGAACAGCAGCTGGCCGCGAATGAAGGCGCGCTTGCGGTTGTTGATGTCCTGATTGGTGCCGGCATCGTGGATATAGCCGTCGCGCCGGTTGAGTCCGCCCGCCAGGCTGAACGCGAGGTTGTCGCTCAGCGGGCCGGTGACCAGCGCCTTGAGCACGACCGCGTTGTAGTTGCCGTACGAAAGCTCGACATTGCCGCCCGGATGGAACTGCGGCGCCTGCGTGACGATCGAGATCACCCCGGCCGAGGCATTCTTGCCGAACAGCGTCGATTGCGGCCCGCGCAGCACTTCCACGCGCTTGACGTCGGGGAAATCGGCGATCTGCGCGGCCGAGCGCGAACGGTACACCCCATCGATGAACACCCCCACCGAAGGCTCGATGCCGGCATTGTTGGCGCCGTTGCCGAAACCCCGGATGTAGAAGTCGGTCTGCGCCGAGCTCTGGTGCTCGACCACACGCAGCGACGGCACGACACTGGCGAGGTCCTTGATGTCGCGGATATGCGCCTTTTCCAGCGTGTCCGCCGTGGTCACCGTCACCGCCACCGGCACGTCCTGCAAGGTCTGCTCGCGCTTGGTCGCGGTGACGATGATCTCGTTGCCTTCGCCTTCCGCCGCCGGCTCGTCCTTCGCAGGCTGCGCCTCACCGCTGTCCTGCCGCGGCTGCGCATAGGCCAGCGCCGGCGCCATGCACCCCAGCGCCGCCCCTGCCGCGAGCATGATCCGCAATGAAGCCAAGCCAGCCGCAGCCGCCGGACCGAAAAGCGATTTTGCCATGGTGTACCTGTCCTCTCGCAGCGGGTGATGTGCCGGTTGCCGGCCACCGGTTCGGCAGCGCGGCGATAATGGCCAGTCCCGCATGACCCCTGGGGCCGACATGGTAAATTTCAGCCCACCGCCGCGCAACGGCAAACTGCCGAGGACGCGGGCGCTTTTCCACCACCGCGCCGCATGCCGCCGGCGCCGATCGCGCGCGCGGCAGCCGGCCGCCGCGATCCGCAGCCTTGCCCCGCGTGCGATTTTCGACTAGGGGGCCGATCCATGTTGCGGCGCAACAAGCCGCCTTCCCCGAACCACTGGCGCACGCAAGTCCTGCCTTCCGCCCTTACCGAAAGCCTCCCCGCATGTCCGCCGCCGGCCAGCCGCTTCGCAATATCGCCATCATCGCCCACGTCGACCACGGCAAGACCACGCTGGTCGACCAGTTGTTCCGCCAGTCGGGCACGTTCCGCGACAACCAGCGCGTCGAAGAGCGCGCGATGGATTCGAACGATCTCGAAAAGGAACGCGGCATCACCATCCTCGCCAAGTGCACCAGCGTCGAGTGGACCAGCCCGAAGACCGGCGAGACCACCCGCATCAACATCGTCGACACCCCGGGCCACGCCGACTTCGGCGGCGAGGTCGAGCGCATCCTCAGCATGGTCGACGGCGTGATCCTGCTGGTCGACAGCTCCGAAGGCGCGATGCCGCAGACCAAGTTCGTCACCGGCAAGGCGCTCGCACTCGGCCTGCGCCCGATCGTCGTGGTCAACAAGATCGACCGCCCCGACGGCCGCGCGCAGGAAGTGCTCGACGAGGTGTTCGACCTGTTCGTCAACCTCGATGCCGATGACGAGCAGCTCGAATTCCCGGTGCTCTACGCCTCGGGCCGCAACGGCTACGCGAGCGAGGACGAAGCCGCGCGCGAGGGCGACCTGCAGCCGCTGTTCGAGAAGATCGTCAACCACGTCCCCGCCCCGCAGCTCGATACCGAAGCCCCGTTCAGCTTCCTCGCCACGCTGCTCGATCGCGACAATTTCATGGGCCGCGTGCTCACCGGCCGTGTCCAGTCGGGCCGCATCAAGGTCAACCAGCCGATCCACGCGCTCGACATCGACGGCAAGGTGGTTGAGGTCGGCCGC
>NZ_JBWZET010000052.1:0-17402 GCF_056722145.1 Rhizomicrobium sp.
ACTCAAAAGGGCAGGATCCCCGCCCTCAGCCCTCTGGCGCGCGAAGGCGTCGGAGCCTTCATGGCGATCGATGGGGCGACGCGGCGCAATCTTGAGTTGATGCAGACCTTGTCGGGCGAGCGCCGCGGCTCGTTCCTGTCGGTGATCGATCGTACCGTAACGGCGGCGGGTGCCCGTTTGCTCGGTTCACGGCTGGCGGCGCCGCTGACCGATGTGGCGGCGATCGAAGCGCGTCAGGATGCGGTCGCCCAATTTGTCGACGCCCGCGAGCTGACCGAAGCCTTGCGCGACAAGCTGCGCGCTGCGCCCGATATCGCCCGCTCGGTGGCGCGGCTATCGGTCCAGCGGGGTGGTCCGCGCGATCTGGCGTGCCTGCGCGACGGCATCGCCGCCGCCCGCGCCATCCGCGAAGCCATGACAGTGGCCAAAGGCGAAGCCGAAACGGCGCTGGCGGGCCTGCTTGATGGCCTCGTTGCAGTCTCGGCGCTGGATGCCAAGCTGACTCACCTGCTGGTGCTTGAGCCGCCGTTCTATGCCCGTGATGGCGGGTTCATTCGTGCCGGCGCCCATGCTCCGCTCGACGAATTGCGGGCGCTGCGCGATGAATCCCGCCGCGTCATTGCCGGGCTCGAAACCCGCTATCGCGACGAAACCGGCGTTCCGCTCAAGATCAAGCACAACGGCGTGCTCGGCTATTTCATCGAAGTGACGGCGCAGCACGGCGACGCGCTGATGACCAATGCCGCCTATCGCCATCGCCAGACCATGGCCGGTGCGGTGCGGTTTTCGACCGACGAGCTGTCGACGCTCGCCAACCGCATCAGCCAAGCCGGCGATCAAGCCCTGGCGCTCGAAAAGCAGTTGTTCGACGAGATGGCGGCCGATGCCTTGGCGCTAGCGCCGATGCTGGCGAAAATCGCCGAAGGCCTGGCGGTGCTCGACGTCGCGGCGGGGCTCGCCGACCTTGCCTTGGCGAAACGCTATGTGCGGCCGAAGGTCGATACCTCCAAGGCGTTTCAGTTGGTGCGTGGCCGCCATCCGGTGTTGGAAGCCGCGCTTGATGCGGCGCGGGCGCCGTTCGTGCCGAACGATGTGAACCTCTCCGGCGACAAGCGGCTGTGGCTGGTCACCGGCCCGAACATGGCCGGTAAGTCGACCTTCCTGCGCCAGAACGCGCTGATCGCCATTCTGGCGCAAATGGGCTCGTTCGTGCCGGCCGATGCCGCCCATATCGGCGTCGTGGATCGGCTGTTTTCCCGCGTCGGCGCCGGTGACGATCTCGCGGCGGGGCGCTCCACCTTCATGGTGGAAATGGTGGAGACCGCCGCCATTCTCAATCAGGCGAGCGACAAGAGTCTCGTCATTCTCGACGAAATCGGCCGCGGCACGGCGACCTTCGACGGTCTCGCCATCGCCTGGGCGACCGCCGAGCATCTGTGTTTGAAGAACAAGTCCCGCGCCCTGTTCGCCACCCACTATCACGAGATGACGGCGCTGGCCGAGCGGCTGTCGGCGATGGCGTGCGTCACCATGCGGGTGCGCGAATGGAACGACAGCATCGTCTTCCTGCACGAGGTGGTGCCGGGCGTCGCCGACCGCTCCTACGGCATTCATGTCGCCAAGCTGGCCGGCCTGCCGCAAGCCGTGGTCGGCCGCGCCCAGGAGGTGCTGAAGGCGCTGGAAGACGGCCGCGAAGGCCACAAGCCGCTGGCAAGGATCGACGACCTGCCGCTGTTCGCGGTGACGGCCCCCGTCAAGAAGGACGAGAGCGCGCTAGAAGAAGCGCTTCGTGCGGTCGACCCCGACGCCCTGACGCCGAAACAGGCGCTGGAAGTGCTGTACGAGTTGAAGGCGAAACTGCCGGTCACTTGAGCGACCCTTGCTCCCGTCCCCGGCTTGGTGTCAGGCTCATGGTATGGCGACCGAGGTCCGCAAGTTCCTGGTGGTGATCGACAAGACGCCCGAGTGCCGGGTCGCGGTGCGGTTTGCGGCGCGCCGGGCGCAGCACACGGCCGGGCGGATGACGCTGCTGTGCGTCACGGCGCCGGTCGATTTCAGCCAGTGGGGCGGGGTGGAAGAGATCATGATGGACGAGGCCCATCAGGACGCCGAAGCCCTGGTCTATGACGCGGCGAAAACCATCAACGAGCTGACCGGGCTCGTTCCCGAATTGATCATCGAGCATGGCGAGGCGGCCGAAAGCCTGATGGAGCTGATCCGGCGCGACCGTGACATCTCCATCCTGGTCTTGGCCGCCGGCACCTCCAAGGATGGCCCCGGGCCGCTGGTGAAACTGTTCGCCACCAAAGTGCAGGCGATTCCGGTGACGATCGTGCCGGGCAATCTCTCCGACGCCGAAGTGGACGAACTGGCATGATGGCGAAGATCGTCATTCTCCTCATGCTGGGCGTCGTTGCGGCGGTGCTGTTCGCCGGGATTGCGGTGATGGCGATCGGCGGCACCACCTCGGCGCGCTGGTCGAATGTACTGATGCGCTATCGCATCGTCGCCCAGGCGGTGGCGCTCGCCATCATCGCATTGGTGGTTTATGTCGCCAGCGGCCGCTAGGCCTTTAAGGGACTTGCGCGACGGCGCCGGCTGGTGTTGTTAGCCGTCCGGTAACAAAGGTGAAGTGATGGCTACCCTTTACGACAAGATCTGGGACGCCCATCTGGTGCATGAGGCACCGGGGGAATCGAGCATTCTCTATATCGACCGCCACCTCGTGCATGAGGTGACGAGCCCCCAGGCATTCGAGGGTCTTCGCAATTCGGGCCGCACGGTACGCCGCCCGGAAAAGACGCTGGCCGTCGCCGACCACAACGTGCCGACCCAGGACCGCGCCAAAGGCATCGCTGATCCGGAAAGTGCCGAGCAGATCGCAACTTTGGAGCGCAACACCAAGGAGTTCGGGGTCGAATACCTCGCCATGGACGATATCCGTCAGGGCGTGGTCCACATTGTCGGCCCCGAGCAAGGCTTCACCCTGCCGGGCACCACCATTGTCTGCGGCGACAGCCACACCTCCACCCACGGCGCCTTCGGGGCGCTGGCGTTCGGCATCGGCACGTCGGAAGTCGAGCATGTGCTGGCGACCCAGACGCTGTTGGTGCCCAAGTCCAAGAACATGCGGGTGCAGGTGAACGGTGTTCTGCCGAACAGTGTTACGGCGAAGGATTTGGCCCTGGCCGTCATCGCCCGGATCGGCACCGCCGGCGGCACCGGTTATGTCATTGAATTCGCTGGCGAGGCGGTGCGCGCCTTGTCGATGGAGGGTCGCATGACCCTGTGCAACATGACGATTGAAGGTGGCGCCCGCGCCGGCCTGATCGCCCCCGACGACACCACCTTCGCCTACATTGCCGGTCGGCCGCGGGCCCCCAAGGGCGCCGCTTTCGAAGCCGCGGTGGCGACCTGGAAGCTTCTTACGTCGGACCCGGACGCCCATTTCGACGCCGAAATTGTGCTCGACGCCAGGGACGTGGTGCCGATGGTGACCTGGGGCACCTCGCCGGAACAGGCGCTGCCGGTAACCGCGGTGGTCCCCGATCCGGCCGTTGTGACCGATCCGGCCAAGAAGGCGGCGGTGGAACGGGCGCTGGCCTATATGGATTTGACCCCCGGCACGCCGCTCAGCAGCGTCACCGTGGACCGGGTGTTCATCGGCTCCTGCACCAACGGGCGCATCGAAGACCTGCGTGCCGCCGCCGCCATCGCCAAAGGGCGGAAAGTTGCCGCCCATGTCTCAGCCATGGTGGTGCCGGGCTCGGGGCTGGTGAAGGAACAGGCGGAACAGGAAGGCCTCGATCAGGTGTTCCTCGCCGCCGGCTTTGAATGGCGTGAGCCGGGCTGCTCGATGTGCCTAGCCATGAACGCCGACCGGCTGGCCCCGGGCGAGCGCTGCGCCTCGACCTCCAACCGCAACTTCGAAGGCCGCCAGGGCCGCGGCGGGCGCACCCACCTCGTCAGCCCCGCGATGGCCGCCGCCGCCGCCGTCACCGGCCATTTGGTAGATGTGCGGACCTTGGGGTAGATTGTTTTGGTATAGAATTCAGGCGATAGGGCAGATGAAAGTCTGCCCTTTTTGCTTATTATGGTTGATGATTTCGGTAGATCGGCCGAAAGATTTGTCTCAAATACCTCCCATATTCTACCCAATTGAGCTATTTTCTGCCCAACGGAGGGAGAAATGGGCTTAAATATCAAGAATACGGCGACGGAAGCCGCCATTCGTGAGTTGTCGGGTCTGACCGGTGAGAAACTGACCATCGCCGTCCATAATGCGGTTGCCGAGCGGCTGGAGCGGGTCAAGCGCGGCCGGGGCAAGCAACCCCTCACCGAGTACCTCGCCAGCCTCGGCAGTTTGCAGGCCGCGCTCAAACCGAAGGGGGATCAGCTATGATCGTGATCCATTCCTCGGCAGTGTTGACGCTCCTCACCAACGCCCCCGGCTGCAATGCCATCGCTGCCAAGATCTGCGAGGCGCCCGATGTCCTGATGTCGCCGGTGTCGGCGATGGATGTGCTGCTCACCCTGGCGCAGCGCTACGACGACCCGGCGCCGGTGCTGTCGGCGTTCCTGCGCCAGAGCCGCATCGCCCAGCGCCCGGTGGATGCCGCACAGACATCGTGGGCGCGCACCGGGTTTCTCGCCTATGGTGGCGGGCGCTGGTCGCTCGGCGATTGCTTTGCCTATGGCGCCGCCAAAGCGCTGGAGGCCCCGCTGCTGGCCACCAGCGACGTGTTCGCCAAGAGCGATTTGCGCATGGCCTAGGAGATCAAATGCGGTTGGTTGTGATGGTGGTTGCCGGATTGGTCGTGGCGGGCTGCACCGGCCCAGGCTGGGATCACACCTTCGCCTTTCTCGACGCTCCCAAACCGCCACCTCCGCCTGCCGCGGCCCCAGCACTGCCGACCGCCGACTGGTGCCGTCAAGCCGCCGCCGCCGCCAAATCCGAAGCTGCCGAGCAAGGCTTCGACACCGCCACCCAGGCCCGCCGCGCCGAGACGATTTATACGCAATGCTTACGAACGCGATAACGGCGTCTCAGAAAAAACTCACCGGATCGACGTCGACCACCACGCGCACGTTTTTTGGCAGGGTCGAGGCCGCCAGCCAAGCGCGCAGATAGGCCTGGATGTCGATCGATTTTTCCGTCTGCACCAGCAGCCGTTCGCGGGTCTGGCCGCGCAGCAGGGCATAGAAGGCCGGTGTCGGCCCCCACACCTTGATACCGCGGGCGAAGGGTGCGGTTTTGGCGAGAATCTTGCCGGCCTCACGCACCGCATCGCCGTCGTGACCGGAAAGGATGATCGCCGCCAGCCGCCCGAACGGCGGCGCGTGGGAGGCCTGGCGGTATTTGGTTTCCTGGGCATAGAACGCGTCGCGATCGGCGGAAATCAGTGCCTGCATCACCGCGTCTTTGGGATTGCGCGTCTGCATCAGCACGAGGCCCGGCTTTTCGGCGCGACCGGCGCGTCCCGCCACCTGATGCAGCAACTGGAACGTCCGCTCGCGCGCCCGCAGATCGCCGTCGGAGCCGCCAAGATCGGCATCGACAATGCCGACCAGCGTCAGTTGCGGGAAATGATGGCCCTTGGCGACGATCTGGGTGCCGATCAGGACATCGATTTCGCGTTTCATCATGGCACGAATGGCGGCCTGCATTTCCGCTGGTCCGCTCATGGTGTCGGAGGAGGCGATCGCCACCCGCGCATCGGGGAAGGTGAGCTTGAATTCCTCCATCACCCGTTCGACGCCCGGTCCGCACGCCGTGAACGCGCCCTCCGTATGGCATTCGGGACATTCGCTCGGCAGCCCGGTCTCGAAGCCGCAATGATGGCAGACCAGGCGCTTGCGATAGCGATGCTCGACCAGCCACGCCGAGCAATTCTTGCAAACCAGCTTATGGCCGCAGGCTTCGCACAAGGTGAGGGGGGCATAACCGCGGCGGTTGAGGAACAGCATCGCCTGTTCGCCGGCGCCGACGGTGATCGCCAAGGCCGCGCGCAAGGTCGGTGACAAAAACGTGCCGGGATCGCCGCGGTCGGCGCGCATATCGATCAGGCGGACATCGGGCAGCACCGCCGCGCCATGACGGCTGCGCAGGCGCAAATGGGCATAGCGTCCGGTCTCGGCGTTGACATAGCTTTCCAAGGATGGCGTCGCGCTCGCCAGCACCACCGGACAATTCTCGATGCGGGCGCGCACCACCGCCATGTCGCGGGCGTGATAGACGGCGCCGTCTTCCTGCTTGTAGGCCTGCTCATGCTCTTCATCGACGACGATGAGGCCGAGGTCGTTGAACGGCAGGAACAACGCCGAGCGGGCGCCGACCACGACGCGCGCGTCGCCTTTCATCACCGCGCGCCAGATGCGGCGGCGCTCGCGCTGGGAGAGATCGGAATGCCATTCCGCCGGCCGCGCCCCGAAGCGCGCCGCGAAACGGTCGAGGAACTGCACGGTGAGCGCGATTTCCGGCAGCAGGATCAGCACCTGCCGGCCCAGCCGCGACGCTTCGGCGACCGCTTCGAAATAGGTCTCGGTCTTGCCCGAGCCGGTGACGCCATCGAGCAGCGACACGCCGAAGCGCTTGCCCTTCACCGCGCCTTTCATCACATGGGCGGCGAGGTCCTGTTCGGTGTTGAGCTTGACCGCGGCGAAATCGGCCTCGGGCACCGGCAGGGGATCGAATTCCGGCAGTTCCACGGCGCAGAGCGCGCCGCAATCGATCAGTCCGCGCACCACGGCCGGCGTCACGTTGGCTTCTTCGGCGAGCTGCGGCACCGATCGCGCCACGCCATGGCCGGCGATTTCGAGCACCCGTTGACGAGAGGGCGTCATTTTTTTCGGCGCGCCGCTCCCGCGCAGATAAGCGATGCGGGCGGTTTCCGGTTCCAGCGCCTGGCGCGAGCGCAGCGCCATCGCCAGCACCAGGCCGGGCAGCGTCAATGTATACTGTGCCACCCAATCGACGAAGTCGCACAGCCCCTCGGGCAGCGCCGGTTCGCCGTCGAACGGCACCGCTTGTTTCAGCCGCGATTCCTCAACACCGCCTTGCGGCGCGCTCCACACCACCCCGATGGAAATGCGCGGGCCCAGCGGCGCCGACACGATCAAGCCGCGGCGAAAGGGAACCGCGAGCTTGTAGTCATAGGCGCCCGCCAGCGGCAGTGGCAGCAAAACGCCAGCACGGCCGCAATCGGCATCGCCGGACTTCAGAAGAGGCGCCGTCATGCGTTAGACTTGCGAATCACGATTCCCGAACCTCGTCACTGTCATTTATCACGGCCTGCAATACCAGAATGAGCGAAAGCGCACCGTCCCGTGAACCGCAGATCGCCGCCGCCGAGGCGGTGAAGGCCTATGTGCGGATGCATCGGGCGGCGCTGGCGGCCGATGGCGAGCTTTTGTCGCTGCTGCTGCCGGCGCGCGATCCGGGCGAAGGCGTCATCGATCTGACCCGCTATGCCCTGGAAAAGCTGCGCAGCGAAAATCAGGCGCTGAGGGCGGAACTGGGCGCGCTGAAGGCGACCCAGACGCGGGGCGTGCGCCTCAGTGACGGCGTCAAACGGGCGGTGCTCGATCTCATCGATGCGCGTTCGTTTGCCGAGGCGATTGCGGTGGCGACGGCGGCGGCGCCGGCGTTCGGAGCCGATCGCGCCGTGTTCTGCATCGAGGCGGCCGACGGCATTGCCCAGGCGACGCGCTGCGATGGCGTGCGCCTGATCCAGCCCGGCACGGTGACGGCGGTTGTCGGTCCCGACGGCATGGGCGCGATCCTGTCGGGCGGCGGCGAATTGTTGTTCGGGCGTACCGGCTATCGCAGTCTGGCGGCGTTCCGCTTGCGCATCGGGGCGCAGCCGGCGCTCTACGTGCTGGGTTCGCTGGCCGAGAACGGCTTTGACGGGCGCGACAGCGAAGCCGATCTCGGGCTGTTCGCGCGGGCGCTGGAACGGGCAATCCGCGCATGGCTCGATCTCCCCAGGCCCTGAAAGCCGCCACTGTTCTGAAAGCCGATTGGCTCGACGGCCTCGCCCATGAGCGCCGCGCCAGCCCGCATTCCTTGCGTGCCTATGGCGACGACCTCGATCGCTTCCTCGCATTCCTGACCGACCATCTCGGCGGCGCCCCGACCGAGCGCGATCTGAAGACCCTGACGCCGGCCGATATCCGCGCTTTCATCACCCAGCGCCGCAACGACGGGCTGTCCCCGCGCAGTGTGTCGCGGGCGCTCGCCGCCGTGCGCAGTTTTTTCCGCTTTCTGGCGCGCGAGGACATTGTCGAAAACGCGGCGGCGCGGGCGGTGAGGAGCCCGCGTATCGCCAAGACCTTGCCGCGGCCGCTCTCCGAAACCGATGCCGCCCGCACCCTTGCCGAAGCCGGCGAGAATGACGTCGAATGGATCGCGGCCCGCGATGTGGCCCTCTTGACCCTGCTTTACGGCGCGGGGCTTCGCATTTCCGAAGGTCTCAGCCTGAAGCGCGGCGATGTTCCGCTCGGCGATACCCTCACCGTCGTCGGCAAAGGCAAGAAGGAGCGTGCCGTGCCCTTGCTCGCGGCGGTCCGCCACGCCGCCGACGCCTATGTCGCGCGGCTGCCGTTTGCATCCGGCCCGCACGGCCCGTTGTTCCTGTCGCGCACCGGCAAAGCCATGAGCCCGCGCGAGGCCCAAGCCTTGATGCAGCGCCTGCGCTCGCGCCTCGGGCTGTCGGAGCGGGCGACGCCGCACGCCTTGCGCCATTCGTTTGCAACCCATCTGCTCGCCAATGGCGGCGAACTGCGCGCCGTGCAGGAACTTCTGGGCCATGCCTCACTGTCGACCACCCAGACCTATACCGAGATCGACGTCCGTAAGCTGATGGACGTTTACGCAAACGCACACCCGCGTTGCAAAACCGCCGTCTGATCGCGGCGTCGCCATTACGGTATCCTCCCCATTGCATATCACCTGCCTTGGGAAGGGCTTGGCAATGGAATTTCAGGAACAGAACGTCCGCAGCAATATCGAGATTGCGCGCGAGGCGCGGATGAAGCCGATCCTCGAAATTGCCCATAAACTCGGCATTCCCGACGCGGCGGTGATCCCCTATGGCCGCGCCAAGGCCAAGATCGCGCTCGACGACATCCCCGGCCTGAAGGAGCGGCCCGATGGCAAGTTGATCCTGGTCACGGCGATCACCCCCACCCCGGCCGGCGAAGGCAAGACCACCACCACGGTCGGCCTCACCGACGCCCTCAATCGGCTGGGCCATCGCGCCACTGCGGCGTTGCGCGAACCCTCGCTGGGGCCATGTTTCGGCATGAAGGGCGGCGCCGCCGGCGGCGGCTATGCCCAAGTGGTGCCGATGGAGGACATCAATCTCCATTTCACCGGCGATTTCCACGCCGTCACCGCGGCCAACAACCTCCTCGCGGCGATGATCGACAACCATATCTACTGGTCGAATTCCTTGGGGCTCGATGCCCGCCGCATTTCCTGGCGCCGCTGTCTCGACATGAACGACCGGGCCCTGCGCACCATCACCTCCTCGCTCGGCGGCATTGCCAACGGCTTTCCGCGCGAAGACGGCTTTGACATCACCGTCGCCTCGGAAGTGATGGCGATCCTCTGCCTTGCCAGCGATCTGAAGGATCTCGAACGCCGGCTCGGCAACATCGTCGTCGGCCAGACCCGCGACCGGCGCTATGTCACCGCCAAGGAGCTGAATGCCCCCGGCGCCATGAGCGTGTTGTTGAAAGATGCGCTGCTGCCCAATCTGGTGCAGACGCTGGAGAACAATCCGGTGTTCGTCCATGGCGGCCCGTTCGCCAACATCGCCCATGGCTGCAATTCGGTGGTGGCGACACGCGCGGCGCTGAAGCTCGCCGATTACGTCATCACCGAAGCCGGGTTCGGCGCCGATCTCGGGGCGGAGAAATTCTTCGACATCAAATGCCGCAAGGCGAAGCTCGAGCCGGCCGCGGCTGTGATCGTCGCCACCGTGCGCGCGCTGAAGCATCACGGCGGCGTGGCGAAAGAGGATTTAAGGAAGCCCAATATGGGCGCGATCGAGCGCGGCGCCGCCAATCTCGAACGCCATATCCGCAACGTGAAAAAATTCGGCGTGCCGGTGATCGTCGCCGTCAACCAGTTCCTTGGCGATGCGGAAGAGGAAATGCAGCGCGTCGTCGAAATCGCCAAATCGGCCGATTGCCCGGCCCACATCAGCCGTGGCTGGGCGCTCGGCGGCAAGGGCGTGATCGATCTCGCCGAGCAGGTGGTGGAAACCTGCACCACGACCAAGTCCGAGTTCCGGCCGCTCTATCCGGTGGACATGCCGCTGTGGGAGAAGACCCAGACTGTGGCGCGCACCATCTATGGTGCCAATGGCATCAGCGCCGATTCGGCGACGCGGGCCCGCTTCGACGAATTGGAAAGCGCCGGGTTTGGCCATCTGCCGGTGTGCATGGCGAAGACGCAGTATTCCTTCTCGACCGACGCGGAGAAGCGCGGCGCCCCAACCGATCACATGGTCAAGGTGCGCGAGGTGAGGCTCTCGGCCGGCGCCGAGTTCGTGGTCGTCATCGCCGGCGACATCATGACCATGCCCGGCCTGCCGCGCCTGCCCGCCGCCGACAAGATCGGCCTCAACGACAAAGGCCAGATCGAAGGGCTGTTCTAGGGCGGCGGACTTTGATGTGAGATTGCCACCCCAACACTGTCATCGCCCGCAAATGCGGGCGGCCCAGGTTAAATCTGTCGCGATCTTAGGGGTTGTGCCAGATGACACCTGGATTGCCCGCAGTCGCGGGCCATGACACCGAGGGGGAGTCTGGCGCTCGCGTGACTCTGGGTGAACGTCCGCCGCTCAGATCGTGTCGATGTGCTCGTGCTGGCCGCCGTCGATGATGGCTTCGCCGTGCCAGCAGCGCGCCATCAACAGCGTGAAGCCGATCGATACCACGCCGAGCGCGGTCATCATCAGATAGGCCCGTCCCCCGAGCGAGGAATAGACCGGACCGATGGCGAGCGTCGCCAATCCCATCATCACGCCCTGGCTGCCGACGAAATAAAGGCTCTGGGCGGTGGCGGCCAGCCGCGGCGGCACGGCGCGCAGGATGAAGAACACAGCGCCGAGATGGGCGAGCGCGAAAGTGCCGCCATGCAGGAACTGGGCGAACACCACCAGCGGCAGTGGCGGATCGAACGACAGGATGGTCCAGCGCACCACCGCGATCAGGCCGCCGGCCAACAGCAGCTTCGACGGGCCGAGCAGCTTGTGCACCCGCAGCGCCTGCGAGAACAGCGCGATCTCGGCGAGCACGCCAAGCGGCCAGATGATGCCGATCAGCATTTCGGAATAGCCGATCGCTTTCCAGTGCAGGCCGCCATAGCCGTAATAGAAGGCGTGGGTCGCCTGCTCGAAACTCGCCGCCGCCAGGAAGATGAGAAATACCCGCGAGCGCAACAGTTCGCGCGTTTCGTCGAGCGTCGCCTTAAGGCGAACCCCGAGCGGCGCGCGGCCCTCGGCGGCGGGCGGCGCCGGCAGGATCATGGTGGAGACGATGCACAGCGCCGCGCCAATGGTCAGCAGCGGCGCGACGGCGCCAAGGCTGAGAAATTTCACCACCACGCCGCCGGTGATGTTCATCACCACGAACGCCGACGAGGCCCAGATGCGCACCCGGCCGTAATCGAAGCCGAAGCGCTCGGCCAGGCGCACCGACACGCTTTCCAAGAGCGGGGTGGCGGCGCCATAGGCGACATAGGCCGGCACCGCGACCAGGAAGATCAGCAGCGGCGAGCCGACCACGCTGAGCGCGCCGAAGCCGGCGACCATGATCCAGTACAGCACCAGCATGACGGCGCGGCGGTCGTTGCGGGCGTCGGCGAAAATCCCCGACAGCGGTCCGGCGAGGGCCCGCAGCATCAGCGCCATCGACAGGAGTAGCCCGATCTGGTCCGCCGACAGCCCGCGCCAGGCCAGCGAAGCGCCGAAAAACGGCAAAAACACCCCCGACACCGAGCCGGAGGCGAATTGGCTGAAACTGAGGCGGGACGACAGGTGTTTCACGAGGACCGGACTGCGAACGTCGCCCTACCCCTAGCGCAAAGGGGTGGCGGCAGGAAGGCGCCCGCTGCGGCGGATGGCGGCATGGCGGGGTGGTTAGCAGGGTGGGCGCCATCTAACCCAAAATGTCATCCCCGGCCGGAGCTGCGGCAGCAGCGCAGGGGAAGGGGATCCAGGACTCAACACCGGCAAACCGGCGAAAGCACAGCACCGCGGCACGTTCTTTGAGAGCGTCGCGTTGTGCATACCTGGGTCCCCTTTCCTTCGCTGCGCTACGCTAGCTCAGCCGGGGATGACGGGAGTGGATGCCGCCGGCCGGTTCACTCGTCCGGATCGGGGGCGGTGAAGGGGGTGCAGCAGGGTTTCACCACCGCGTGAAATTCCATGAACTCGGCCCGGGTGCCGTCGGGATCGTAGAGGTTGAACTGCCACTTGCCGTCGGCGCCGATCTTGGGACCGTCGTGGGCATCTTTCTCGCTATAGCGCTCGCCGGCGGTGAGGATGGTGACGGTCTTCTCCATGTTGCCGACGCCGAGGGCGAAATGGTTGAGGACGCCGGCGGTCCCCTGGGTCATGGTCGCCGGGATGCCGGTCTTTTCGGGTCCCGAGACGATCATGTATTCCATCCAGTCGCGCCCATCGGGCACCTGCTGCGAGATCCAGGTCGGCTGATCGGGATGCATGCCGCCGGCCCAATAGCCGCGGAAGCCCAAAAGATCGCGCCAGAACTTGTCCATCAGGGCGCGGTCGTGGGTGATCATGCCGACATGGATGATATGGCCGGATAAGGGATTGACCGGCACGTCGGGCAAAGTCTTCGGCAGCTCGAGGAACTGGATCTGATTGCCTTCCGGGTCGGCGACCTCGAACCATTTGGAACCATCGCTGCCGGCGGTCACCTTCTTCGGCACCTTGACATGACCCGCGGCGAGATATTTGCGCAAGGCCTCGGCATCGGCGGTGGTGAAGGCGGCGTGGGCCATCCGCATCTTGGGCGCGGCGGTTGGCGGCAGCGGCAGCACTTCCACAAACTGGCGCGGATTGAAGTAATAGCGCACGCCGTGCGCGTCTTCCGGATCGGGCCGTTTCACGGCGCCGAGTGTGACGGTGTAGAAGGTGTCCGACTTCGCCAGGTCGGCGGAATAGACCGCGAGATGCGACACGCCGGTGATGGCGGGCCGCGTCGGGGCCGCAAACGCAAGGCCGGTGACGGCCACTGTCAGCGCCAGCGCGCTCAGGATTTTCATGGGGGCTTCCTCTTTTATTCTGGGAGTTCGTCGTAGCTGACGAACGAGATCAGCGCCGAATCCGGCGACCAGCACGGTGAATCGAAGGTGCCCTGGCCGCCGACCAGCGTGGTCAAAAGGCGCGGCGCTCCGCCGGCGAGCGGGATCAGGCGCAGCGCAACGTCCTTGTCGAGCGGATGGCTGCTTGTCGCTTCGCCCTGCTTATAGCTCAGCACCGCCAGCCATTTGCCGTCGGGCGAGGGGTGCGGATACCAGTTGTCGAAGCCGTCGGCGGTGATCTGGGTCAGATCGGAACCGTCGCTCTTCATGCGCCAGATCTGCATCGTGCCGGAGCGGTTGGAATTGAAATAGATGAATCGTCCGTCGGCGGAGTATTCGCCGCCGTCGTTGAGGCCTTCCGTCGTCAGCCGCTTGGGCGCACCGCCCGCGGTCGGCACGGTGTAGATGTCCTCGTGGCTGCCAAGGATGGAGGTGAAAACGATGCTGGCGCCGTCGGGCGACCAGCCGTGGAAGAACGAGATCGGCTGCGAGGTCAGGCGCCGCGCCGGGCCGCTGGCTTTGCCGTTCGTCATCGCCACCAGATGCACGTCGGGGCCGTGTTCGCCGGCTGCGGGGCAGGAGAGCGCAAACCATTTGCCGTCGGGCGAAAACGCATGCTCGCCCCAGCAGCCGGAAAGCCCGGCGACATCGAACGGCTCGCGGGGACCGCCGGCCGCCGGATCAAGCAGCGCGATGCGATAGAAATGGCCGTTCTCGTTGATGACGAAAGCGCCCGGCGTCCAGTTCGGCGCTTCGAAGATGCCTTTGGTGTGCG
The DNA here is from genome assembly GCF_056722145.1 of Rhizomicrobium sp. Classification (NCBI taxonomy): domain Bacteria; kingdom Pseudomonadati; phylum Pseudomonadota; class Alphaproteobacteria; order Micropepsales; family Micropepsaceae; genus Rhizomicrobium; species Rhizomicrobium sp. The sequence goes on from NZ_JBWZET010000052.1 coordinate 14,115, forward strand.
TGATGACCGTGGTGGTGGGCGCGCCTTCGTCGATCTTGATGACTTTCAGCGCCGACCACGTCGTGCGCTTGTCCGCCAGCGGTGCCGGCGGAGCCAGCGTCAGGTTGGAGAACGTCGCGGTGTCGGTGGTGTCCGGGTCGTGCGCCGTCAGGCCGATGCCGACCAGGAACGGTTCGGCGAAATGCAGTTTGGTTGCAGCACCGACCAGATGCAACGGCTCGCCGTTTTGGCTGATCAGGAGTTGGATCGTGTCGCCGCGCTTTTCCAGCCGCACCGTTTTGGGCAGCGCGATGGCGAGTTCGATGTCCTCGGTCGGCCCGCCTTTGACGCGCCGGTATTGCAGCGCCGTCAGCCCGTTGCCGTGCACCGCAACGTCGACATAGGCGGCGTCGGCGTCGAGGCTCGCACGGATCATCAGCACCGCTTTACGATGCGGATTGGGATCGTGGGCGTAGGTCTTGGGCGGAAAGGCGATATCGGCGGTCAGGGCGAAATCGCCGGCGAGCTTCTTCCAGGCGAAATGGAAGGCGTCTTCCTTGGCCCACAGATTGGCGCCGGCGGCGGTGAGGGTATAGCGCCCGGCGTCGTACACCGCCGTTCCGGGCGGAGCGACCTTGCCGATGTCGCCATGGGCGTCGAACACGCCGAGCGGACCGGCGATCGCCTGCCCTGCCAGAAGAAATCCCGCCAGCACCAGATCGCGCATGGGTCCTCCCGCGCCCCGAAGGGCTTATGTTTGCGCTACCATAGCGCTGCCCCACGGCGGCCTGTCAACTCGCCGGCGCCCGGCGGCGATAGTGCAGCCGGAGCAGCGTGATCTGCCAAAGGGTGCCGATCAGCGCCAACAGCAGCACCGCCGACAGCGGCACCTTGAGCCAGATCAGCAGGGCGGCGGTGAGAAGGCTGGTGGCGCCGCCGGCATCCCAGCCGGCTTCGGCGGCAACGTGAAAGCGCAGCGTGCAGGGCGCGGCTTTGGCGAGGGTATAGACGACCGCCATCAGGGTCGGGATGAACAGGCAATTGCCGATGGCGCTGAGGGCATTGGCGGTCACCGCCAGCGCCGGATGGGAGATGGCGGCGGCACGCAGCACCACGATCAGCGACAAGGTTCCGTAGGCAATGGTGACGGCGCGGCGGCCGTTGCCGTTGTCGATCTGGCGGCCGAGCACCAGTCCGGCGACGGCGCCGACCACCGCGGCAATCGCCAGCGCCCCGCCGAACGACAGGAAATCCTGTTTCAACGACAAAAACAGGCCGACCTGCCAGACGAACAGATAGATGCCGCCAATGAAGCCGTCGCCGACGAACAGCAGCACGCCCGGCACTGAGGCGCGATAGGCGTGCGGTACGGTGCGTTCGATCGGCACTTCGGGCGTGAAGAGCAGCGGCACCGCCGAACCGGCGACGGCGGCGGCACTGACGGCGAAAGCAATAAAGGGCCCGAACGCCACCAGCAGCGCCCCGGTGGCAAGCGGACTGACGACGCCGATCAGCGCGGCAATCGCCTCGCGCACACCGATCTGCTGGCCGCGCGCGTCGTCGTCGCCAAGGCGGGCGAAATAGGCGTGATAGCAGGGCCAGTACAGCGTGTCGGCGACCGCGCCGAGCGCGATCATGGCGTACAGCGGCACCCCGACGCCGTGGACCATGGCGAGCAGCGGATACTGCCCGGCGTTCAGGATGGTGCCGAGGATGATGAGCAGGCGCATGCCGTGGCGCGCCGCCAGCCCAACGATCACCGGGCGGATCAGAAAGCGGCCGATCAGGATGGCGGCGAACGTGACGAAAACGCCGGAAATGGGCACGCCCGCCTTGACCAGATAAGCGGCGAAGAAGGCGCCACCGCCGGTCGCCGCGATCGAATGGATCGCGTAATGCAGGTTCAACAGGTTGATGGTGCGATTGCCGAAATACGCCATGCTTGCCGCGAATTGATTGATGCCCGGTCGCGGCACGCCAGAAAGCCCACCGTCCCGGCCAGCATGGCAAGCGAAGATGGCGCGGCCGCGGCGAAGCCTGGGGCAGGCGGTCGCGGGGCCCGCCTTGTGCCGAAGCGGCGTTGCCGCCATACAGCGTCGAATGGATTTCCAGGTGTTGATGTGCCTTACATAGCCGTCATTGGCGGCGGACCCGCCGGATTGCGCGCGGCCGAAGTTCTCGCCGCCGCGGGCGCCGCTGTCACCGTCTACGACCACAAGCCGAGCCTGGGGCGCAAATTCCTGCTCGCCGGCCGCGGCGGCCTCAACCTGACCCACAGCGAAGAATTGCCGGCGTTCCTCCAGAAATACGGCGCCGCCGCGCCGCTGATGGCGCGCGCCCTGGCCCAGTTTTCGCCCGAGGACATGCGCCGCTGGTGCCACGATCTCGGGTTGAACACCTTCGTCGGCTCGAGCGGGCACATCTATCCCGAATGCATGAAGGCAACGCCGCTGCTGCGCGCCTGGCTGAAGAAACTCGACCGGCAAGGCGTTGGTTTCGCCCCACGCCACCGCTGGACCGGTTGGGACGGCGCGGCGCTGTCTTTCGACACCCCCGGCGGCCCCGTGCGCGTCACCCCCGATGCGACGCTGATCGCGCTCGGCGGCGCCTCCTGGCCGCATCTCGGCTCCGATGGCACCTGGGCGGAGATCTTCCGCGCCAATGGCATCGCGGTGACCCCGTTCCGCCCCGCCAATTGCGGGTTTGCGGTGGCGTGGTCGGAGATTTTCCGCAGCCGCCATGCCGGCGCGCCGCTGAAGCCGGTGACGCTGACCTTCGCCGGCCGCAGCCAGCGCGGCGAGGTGATGATCACCGCCGCCGGTGTGGAAGGAAGCCTCCTCTATGCCTTCGGGGCCGCCTTGCGCGACGCCATCGAAGCGAGCGGCAGCGCCGTGATCACCCTCGATCTGCGCCCCGATCTGACGGGCGCGGCGTTGCTCAAGCGTTTGCAGGCCCCGCGCGGCCACCAGACCCTGACCAACCATTTGCGCAAGGCCGGCGGGCTGTCGGCGGCGGCGATTTCGCTGCTGCGCGAAGGCTGCGATTTCGATCCCGATCCCAAGGCGCTGGCGGTCCGCATCAAGGCGATGCCCGTCACCCTCAACGCCCCCAGCCCGATCGCCCGCGCCATTTCGACGGCCGGCGGCGTTGCCCTCGCGGCGCTCAGCGATGATCTGATGCTGACGGCGAGGCCCGGCGTCTTCGTCGCCGGCGAAATGCTCGATTGGGAAGCCCCGACCGGCGGCTATCTGCTGCAGGGGTGCTTTGCGACCGCAACGCTGGCCGCGCACGGCATCCGCCGCTGGCTGG
>NZ_JBWZET010000053.1:0-2084 GCF_056722145.1 Rhizomicrobium sp.
TCTATGACCGCAACCTGCACGAACTCGCCATGACCGTGCAGGTCGACTCCATCTTTGCCGTGCCCAGCGAGATGGACGACAAGCCCGCCGCCGCTCACGCCCTCGCCTCGATCGTTCACACTGACCCCGAGGACGCGCAGACCACCGAACAGCAGATCGCCTCGCGCCTCGATGCCGGCCGCAGCTTCGCATGGGTCGCACGCCGCGTCTCGCCCGAGACCGCCGCCAGGGTGAAACAGCTCATCGCCTCCGGTGCCGTCAAGGGCGTCTACTTTCAAAAAGAATTCCAGCGCTTTTATCCTGACAACCAGATTGCCGCGCAGGTGCTGGGCTATGTAGGGCTCGACGACAACGGCCTCGGCGGCATCGAGTTGAAGTTCGAGCCTCAACTGCACGGCGTCTCCGGCCGCATGTTCACGGCCATGGATGCGCGCCGCCACGTTCTTGGCTCCAGTGAACGCGAACCCGCCCCCGGCCAGAATCTCGTGCTCACCATCGACGAGAACATGCAGTTCCTCGCCGAGCGCGCTCTCGATCACGCGATGGAACAGACCCACGCCGACAACGGCACCGTGGTCGTGCAGGACGTGCACACCGGCCAGATCCTCGCGCTTGCCATTCGCCCCACTTTCAATCCCAACCTCTTCCGCCGCACCACGCCCGCACTGCTGCGCAACCACGCTGTCAGCGATGTCTACGAGCCCGGCTCGGTCTTCAAGCTTGTCACCTACTCCGCCGCTCTCGACCAGCACGCGGCCACGCCCGACGACCCCATCGATTGCCAGGGCGGCCAGATCACGCTTGCCGGCCGCGTCATTCATGACAACCAGGGCGAGCACTACGGCGTTATTTCGGTGCATCAGGCGCTCGAAGTCTCAAGCGACGTGGCCGCCGTCAAGCTCGCGCTCAAGGTCGGCCCCGACCGCTTCTATCAATACATTCGCGACTTCGGCTTTGGCGCGCGCACTGGCGCCGAGATGCCCGGCGAGACGCGCGGCCTGCTGCGCCCCGTTAATCGCTGGGGAGGTTCTTCGATCGGCTCCATCTCCATCGGCCAGGAGGTCGGCGTCACTCCCATCCAGCTCGTCACCATGGTCTCGACAATCGCCAACGGCGGCGTCTATCTTCCCCCGCATGTGCTCATGCCCGGTCAGCTTGACTCGAATAACAAAGCGGCGTTTACGGCGCAGGCATTCAAGCCCGGCGGCGACGTGCCCAATCCGCTGCCCTCCGGCGCTCACCGCGTCATCTCCACGCTCACTGCCGCGCAGATGCGCAAGATGATGGAGGGCGTCGTCCTCTACGGCACCGGCAAAGCGGCGCAGCTCAACGGCTATTCGTCAGGCGGCAAAACCGGCACCGCGCAAAAGGTCGATCCGGCCACGCATCTCTATTCGAAGACGATGCACATCGCATCCTTCGCCGGCATCGCTCCGGTCAACAATCCGGTGATCGCTGTGGCCGTTGTGCTCGACAACCCCAAAGGCGGCTCCTATTACGGCGCGGCCGTCTCTGCGCCGGTCTTCGCCGAGGTGGCGCAGCAGGTCCTCGAATATCTCGCAGTCCCTCACGACATCGATCTGCGTCCGGCGAAGCCCGGAGCCAAACACGAGAAGCCGATAGTAGAAGACGCCTCGGAACACCTCGGCGACATCAACGCTCTTTACTCCGCGGTCAACGATCTGCCGCCCGACGATCCATTGCGCGCGCCTCCCAGCCAGCCCGCGCCCGCCACGCAAACCTCCGCTTCACCGCCGCAGACCGGCACTCAATCCGCTTCGGCCAACGCAGGCCAGCCGCCCGCAGCCGCACAAACACCCGCGCCAACCACCGTCACCATTGCAGACGGAAAAACTCTGCGCGTTCCATCGCTGGTCGGATTGCCCGTGCGCAAGGTCATCGAGCAGGCCGCCGCCGCAGGCCTCGAGGTCCAGATCACCGGCAGCGGCACAGTACGCGAACAAGCCCCGGCAGCCGGAACCATGGTCCCGCCCGGAACCAAAATCATCGTCCGCTGCGGTCGCTAGTGTCTTCGCCTTTTGCTAACTTGCCATGTGCGCGCAGCGCACGCTAGCTCGCTAACC
>NZ_JBWZET010000054.1:0-27474 GCF_056722145.1 Rhizomicrobium sp.
GTTTCGGCGCGATGCCCTCCGCCCCCAATCCGACCAGCGGCGTGCGGAAGGCCGGGCGGCAATCTTCCACCACGATGATGTTGTCCGCCGCCACGCGGCGCGCCGCGATCCCCGGAACGATCAATTCCTCGACGCCAAGGCCGCCGGCTGCGAACCACCCCACGAAATCAGCCCACAGAACATCGTCTTCGGCGCCCGGAACGGCAAAGCCGTTGTGCTCGATCATGACGCCGTCGAGCGCCGCCTCGCCGCTGGCGTTGAACCATGCGCTGCGATGCCAGCCTCGCGTCATCGTCACCACCGCAATACCCGCCAGCGCCGCGCCGCGCATCGCCTTGATCACGCGCACGTCTCCAGAGGCAGTTTGCAGCAGCGTCGAAATCCACGTCCAGCTGGCGAAAAACGAATGCGCCCCGCTGCGATCCAGCGCCCGCCACAACCGTTCCAGCACGCGCAGATCGCCGAGCGGCTCGAGCGCGAACGTCACCGTGTCGTTCTTGCGCAGGCTGTTTGGTAAGGCGTGCACACTTTCCCCAACGATAGCAGCACGGCGCCCTGTTGCGCCCGGTTCGATTCCCCGTACTCTCCACGCATGATCCGATGTTAAGCTCCCTCCACCGTACCAGGTCAATCCATGCGCCTCGTTTGCCGTATGCTGATGATTTTGTGCACTCTCGCGTCGCCAGCGATTGCCCTTCCGCGCGTGGTGGTGGAAGGCTCGGGCCGCGATGTGCCGGTCACTTTCGCCATGGTGTTTGCGACCGGCGCCGTGCCGGCTGGAACGTCGCTTGCCGCGACTGACGCTTCAGGCAGGCCATTGCCGTTGCAGGTCGATGCCAAAGCAAAGAACCGCGACGGCTCGTTGCGGCACGCGATTTTCACCGTGATCGCGCCGCGTCTTGACGCTACGATACAGTTGATCGCCGGCGCGCCTGCCGCCGGTGCTCCCGTGCCGCTGTCGGCGTTGCCGGCCGACCTTGATACCAGCATCACGCTCGATCTCGGCGACCGCAAGCTCACCGCCTCGTTGCGGGATCTCGTGGCGCGCAGCAAACCGGAGGTGTGGCTTTCCGGTCCGCTGGTGTCGGAATGGTGGTACGCGGCGCCGCTGCGCGACGGGGCCGGCAAGCCCGATGCGAATTTGAGCGTGCGCTTCGGGCTGCGAAGCTACGGTGCCGGCCAGCCGCTGCGGATCGAAGCCGATGTCGAAAACACCTGGACGTGGGCGCCCAATCCGCGCAGCTATCAATACGCGGTGACGATCACGAGCCACGGCAAACAGGTGTTCGCCAGCGACAAGCTCGTGCAACAGTCGCGCACGCGCTGGCGGCAGGTGTTCTGGTGGGATCAAGCTGCCGATGCAAACGTGCGCTTCGATATCGCCGATCTCAAAGCGGCGCGCGCCATCCCCAACTATGCGGCCCGCGACATCGACATGGGCGAGCGCTATCGCCAGTTCGCCACCAAAAACCACGGGCCGATGCAGACCGGCATCATCTATCCCGCCATGCCGGTCACCGGACAGCGCCCCGACATCGGTCCGTTGCCGGGATGGACGGTGGCGTGGCTTCTCACCATGGACCGCCACGCTGCCGAGATCATGCTGAGCGCCGGTGACCTCAGCGGCAGCTTTCCGTCGCACTACCGCAACGAGAAGACCGGCCGGCCATCAACGTCGGAGGATTTTCCGAAGATCAGCACCCATTACAATTTCGTCGGTCACGGCAACGGCAACCTGCCGCTGGCCGATCTGGCCGGCCTGTCGAAGCCGTTCACCGCCGAGCCGGCGCACGAACCTTCGCTCGCTTTCGTGCCCTACCTCGTCACCGGCGAGCGCTATTATCTCGAGGAGCTGCAGTTCTGGTCGCAATGGAACGCCTGGGGTACGGCACCGGAGTATCACGGTTACGCCAAAGGCCTGATCGGGTGGGACCAGATCCGCGGTCAGGGCTGGTCGCTGCGAACGCTGGCCCAGGCGGCCTATGTGACGCCGGACGGCGATCCCTTGAAGGGACCGTTGCTGCGGGAAATGAAGGCTAATGCCGATTGGTACGATGCGGCGTACGCCAATAATCCGCAGGCGAATATTTTTCATGTCGCTTTGCGTGCCTCCGACGCGGCGGATTCGGTGGCGCCGTGGATGGACGATTACCTCACCTGGGCGGCGCAATACGCGGTTGGCCTAGGATTCGGAGAATTGCGCAATTTCGCGCGCTGGAAAGGCGTTTTCGCCGTACAGCGCATGACCAATCCGGACTATTGCTACGTTATGGCGACGAAATACTACATGAAGGTGATGGACCGGCCGCATCATTTCATCGCCTCGTGGTCCGAAGCCTATGTCGCCAATCTGCCCAAGGGGCTTCGCGACGGCCCGCAAATCGCCTGCGCCAGCGACGACATGGCCCGCGTCTTCAAACTGCACGCCAACGGCGAGATGATGGGAGATTCCGCATCGCCCGGCGGCTATCCGGCCCAGATGCAGCCTGCTCTCGCCGCCGCGGTGGATGCCGGCGTGCCCGGAGCACGCGAAGCCTGGACCAAGTTCAAGAACCGCCCGGTTCAGCCGCGCGGCGGCGTCGAACCCAAATGGGATATTCTTCCGTGGGCGAATTAATCCAGCCCCAGCCGGGCGCAGGCGTCCGCAAGATCGAAATGGCGCACCAGTTCCTCGCCCATGTTGCGGCGCACGTCTGAGCCGTTGGGCTCGCGCATGCCGACATAATCGCCCTTGCCGATCTTGCTGCAATGGCCTTCGGCATAATCGCCCGCATCGAGCACGATGCAATGCCCGCCGGCCTGCTTGTGCCAGTACCAGATGCCGGCGCCGTGGTCCCAATAGCGCCAACGCCGCAGCAGCGCACCGCGGCGTTGATTGGGATGGGCCCAATATGCCATCCACCAGCCGCAACCCTTGTCGAACTGATCGCGGCTTGCGGCCCGCGTGGTGCAGCCGACGAGTTCCCAATAACGCTGGCGCCACGGCAGATAGCGATGGCGCAACCCGGGATCGGCATGGCACGCGGCGGTGTCGCCGTCGCGCAGCGCCTCGAACACGCGCGCCAGCGCCGCCATTTTCGCCGGCCGGATCAACAGGTCCGAATGCCAGAAGGCAAGCCGATCGGTGAACAGGAACGCGAACTCGAGCGGGAAATGCGGATACAGCAGCGGCAGGCCGAGCGCGGCATTGAAATCGAACACCACCGCGCCGGGAACCGTTTCGCGCGGCGGTCCGATGCGCGGATCGAAGCCGATCAACGGCGTCCAGCCGGCGGCGCGCACCAGTTTCTGCTGCACCAGGCACCAGTCGCTGTCGACGTTCCAGGTCAGCCACGGCTTGTCGACGCCGCCGATCGTACGCGCCCAGCCGGCAGCGATGTCCATAACGGCGTGTACGGACAGATCAAGGGCGCGAAAAGCCGACCACACGCCTTGCCCGACCTGCTGCAGTTCGATGGCGTAATCGCGGAAGCGCGCGAAGCGCGGATGCACGATGCGACCGGGAAATCTCACGATCGCCACTCCCGTAACGGCAACCCGCGTCGGCCCGCCATGTCACTCGCTCCCGCCATCGCAGCCAGTTAGAGTGCCGGACATGACACCCGTCAAGCAGGAGCGTGCGTGAGACTTCTTTGCGGCCTGATTTTCGCAAGCCTCATGAGCCATGCCGCAGCGGCGACGTTGACGGTAGGGGCGGGACAAGCCTATGCGCTGCCGAGCCAGGCCATCGCCGCCGCCAAGCCCGGCGATACCGTGCACATTCTCGCCGGCACCTATCGCGATTGCGCCGCGTGGACGACCGACAATCTCGTGGTGGAAGGCGAAGAGGGCGCCGTGCTGACGCAGGCAATCTGCCAGGGCGCCGGCATCCTGGTGGTGAATGCGCCGCATGCGATCCTCCGTGGCTTGACGATCACCGGCGCGGCGATTGGCGAAGGCAACGGCTCTGGCGTGCGCGCCAACGGATTGTTTCTCACCGTGGACGGCTGCACCTTTCGCGACAACCAGGACGGCATTCTCGCTGCCAACAATCCCGCCGCGACGTTGCTGGTCAAAGGCTCCACCTTCGACGGCAACGGCGCCTGCCTGGCGGGCAAGGGTTGCGCGCATGCGATTTACGCCGGATTTGTCGGCCTTTTCCGCGTCGAGCATTCGCGCTTCATCAATACCCAGGTTGGCCATCACATCAAGTCGCGGGCGCGGCGCACCGAGATCGTCGACAACACCATCGAAGACGGCCCGCGCGGAACTTCGAGCTATCTCGTCGACGTGCCCGAAGGCGGCAGCCTGATCATGACCGGCAACACGCTGGAAAAAGGCCTCGGCACGCAAAACCCTTCGGCGGCGATCTCGATCGGAGAGGAAGGCGCCAACCGCAAGCCGGGCGAGATCGTCATCCGCGGCAACACCTTCGTGAATCGCGGCCGGCCGACGGTGTTCGTGCGCAACGCCGGCAAGGATCGCGCCCAGCTCATCGACAATTCGATTCGCGGCGAGGCGCGCGCGCTCAGCGGGCCGGGGCTTTCGGATTAGCCTGCCCCGCCTTGCGCAATGCGGCGTCACGCGTCCAGCGCTCGGGTGCCTTCGGCTTGTCGGTCTCCGGCAGCGGCATGGCGAGCAGGCCGGTGGTGAGTTCACCCTCAGGCCGCTTGTCGTTGTCGCGGCACCATCTGAGCACAATGAAAATCGCGACGATGGATGCCAGGAAAAAAATGCCGCCGATCATGGGGTTCCGCCAAACAGCGCTTCGTACGCCGCCACCATACGATCCTCACCGTAATCGCGGCAGACTTTGTTGCGATTGGCCTTGCCGATTTCCGCCGCACGGGAAGCATCGCTCACCATCTGCAGCAGCGCGTTCGCTAACGCATCCGGCGGCGTGACGAAGGGGCGGTTTTTGTCGGCCACCATCGCAGCCACATCGCCCACGGCAGTGGACACGATCGGCAAGCTCGACGCCATCGCTTCCAATACGGCGGTCGGCATCTGCTCGGTATCCGACGACAGCGCCAGCACCGACAACGCCGCGTAGATCGTTTCGGTGTCGCGTACCTGGCCGACGAACCGCACGGTTTCGCCGAGCCCGGCGGCATGCGCTTGCAACGCCGCGCGTTCGGGCCCGTCGCCGGCAATCAGCAGGCGGCATGGCACCCGCGCGCGCACCGCGCGAAACGCCTCCAGCAGCCGCACGATGTTCTTCTCCCGCCGCAGCGCCGCAACCGTGCCGATGATCGGTCCTTCACCGTCCCAGCGATACGGCACGATGCCGGGCGCGCCGAAGCGGCGGCAATCGACGCCGTTTGGCACATACCGCAGCACCGATGGTTTCAACCGCCACACGTCCGACGCGAGCGCATAAAGTGTCCGTGACGGCAGCACCACCGTGCTGCGCGACAGCACGCATCGCCGCGTCAGCACGCGCCGCGGCAACTGGCGGCTCGCCTCCTCGGGACCGAAACCGTCTTCGATGTGAACGTGACCTGTAAAGCCCGGCCAGTTGGCCATGGCGCACTCGATGCTTCCCCAGTTGTAGGTGACGAGCCGGTGCGGCCGGACGCTGCGCAACAGCGCACGAAAGCGTCGCCAATTCCCGAAGGTATCGCGCGGGCGCAGTGGCGGGCGCATGAACGTCACATCGAGACCGGGATCCAAGCGCTCGCGGCAATCCTCGCGGCCATCCATCGCCACCACGATATGACGGAGGCGCGTGCCGAGACGGTTGGCGAGCGTCGCAAACCGCATCTGCGAGCCGCCCACCGCAAACGACGGAAATACATGCAACAGGGTTTTGGTCATGGTGCGGCGTTCAGCGCTCGGCAAACACTTTTCGGACCGGCGCCGTTTCGGGCCGCGCTCCAAGCAGCGAAATATCGCCGGCGATGACATTCAGCAATTGCGGAGTTCGTTCGAGATGCCAGCGGCACAGCAGCGCCCCGGTAACCGTGAGTTTCGGTCCAAGCCGCGTCGGCCGCGTCACGCCGAAACGCCAAAGGCGCACGATGCGACCGCCGCGTGTCACCCGACCCACGCGCACCAGCGGCAGCGACGCTGCCTCCAACCAAACCACAAACGAAGCCAGGACGATGACGGGCAGACAGAGGAACAGAAGCACCATAGCCAATATGATGTCGCCGAGACGGGTCATCGGTTTCCTCATGCTGTTCGAAGGCCGCGGCCGCAGACCGGGCCGGCAAGTTGAACCAAGTTTGTGGGGCAATGCAATCGCCGAGCGCCGTTGACGCCACCGTCAGTTTTATTGTTTGCGATACACGCATTGTTGATCGCAATCACGCCGCCGCGCATTACATTGGAAGAGCGGGCCACGATCCAGAAACCTGTGGCTCGTTTTCGCAGGAAGGTTACGGAAAGACAGCTGTTGCGCTATCATTTCTGCCCTGAAGGAGACGGGCTTTGGCACTTTGGCTGGCACTTTGGATCGTAGTTTCCGCGGTGGCGGCACCGCTGGTGGGATTGTTTCTCAGCGGGCAGCGCCCGGAGTCTGCCATAACGCCGCTAAACCCGCCGCAACGTCGCTAACGCTGCGGCCAGCCGTTCGGCGTAACGATCCTGTGACAACTCCCGTTCCGCAAAGGCACGCGCCGCCGAGCCCAACCGTTGCCGCAACGCTTCATCCTGCAGCAAGCGGACGATTGCCGTGCCCATCGCCTCGGAATCGCCGCACGGCACGACCAAGCAGTTTTCTTCGTGCTGCAGATAGTCCCGGATGCCGCGCGCCGCACATGCCACTACCGCCTTGCCGCACGCGAAGGCTTCCAATAGCGTCGAAATTCCACCCGGATGCAGCATGTCAAACAGCGGCACCACGACGATAGCGGCGCGGCGATAGAGATCGCGCAAATCCTCGTCGGTACCACGCGGGATGCTCGTCGCCTGCTGCCACGGCGTGACTTTGTCAGTCCGCAGCTTGACGCGCACATCGAGGCCGCGCACCGCTTTTTCCAGGGTCGCGTAATCGCGCGACACATCGTTGCCGACCGCGAGTATGTAGCCGGCGTCGCCCTCCCCCGGCGTGAAGAAATGCGTGTCGATCTGCTGCGGCAACACCTTCACCAGCGCACCGGGATAGCGTGCCACGAGATGGTCCGCCTGATCGCGAGCAAAACTGAACACCGCATCGGCACGCTTGACACAATACGAGACCAAACGCGCGCGTAGCGGCCAGTTGCTGTCGTCGCCGACATCGACGATCACCACCAGCGGCTTGAATCGCACCAGCCGCCGCAGCGCCAGGATCAGCAGCGCGCCCGACTGGTAGTACGACACCAGCGCGTACGCGTGGCGCCGGGCGAACAGAATTTTCAACGCTCGCCACGGATCGATGCTGGCGAACAGCGATGGCCGGCGCGCGATGGGATTGCGCGGTACGTCGTTGACGTCCATCACCTCGGCGGAAAAACCCAGACGCTCGAACGCATCGGCAATTCGGAAGCGCGGCGGCGGCGCGCCCTTCTTTTGCAGGCGATTGGCGGGCAACAGGAGGATGTGCGGTTTCATGGCAAGGCAGCGACGGGTTCCTCGCAGGCTGCGCGCGCCCGTTCGTAGACATCGCTGACGGTTGCGGTTGCGCCCCCGACTTCGCCGAGGAAAAATTCGTAGAACTCCTCGAACCAGCCGATAAAACGGTCACGATCGGCGCGGCTGCGGACATAGGGCGTGTTGCCCGGCACCAGCGACGGCGTATGATACGACAGCGTGAAAACGCGCGTGCCACGTTTCAGCAGGGCTCGCACCAGCCGTTTGGCGTCGGAGACATCGGTGCCTTCGGGCGTCAGGCGAATGCGTTCCATCAAGCCGGTGCGCGCCATCAGCGCGCGCGACAGCGAGTGCCGCGCGTCGTTCTCGAACAGGCCGTTGGCGAGATGACGCCAATGGGCGCCGGCGAGGTGCCCGATATAGGTCGACGTCAGCGGCAATTCGAGCACGCGCCGGTCGGCATCGAGCCAATACGGTTTTGTCGGGCGACCGAAAAACGTCGGGCCGCCGGTGGCGTGATAGGAAAACTCCGGCACCACGCTGGAATCGATGCGATAGCCGAGCGCGGCCAGCGCGCGCACCGTATTGGGTCCGACGCCATAGCGTCCCGCGCGATAGGCCACCGGCCGCACGCCGAAGCGCGCCGCAATCGCTTCGGTCAGTGTTTTCAGCTTCGCCTTCTCCAGCGCCTCCGCAAGATTGCCGGCGAAGCTGTTATAGGCATTCACCACCTCTTCGTACGGCGGCGTAACCCAGGGATGCAGCTGCGCGCCGATCTGACAGCGGCCTTGCCGCAGGCATTCGACCAGGAAGCCATAGCCCTCCGGCTCGCTGACGATCGGATAGGTGACGAAATAGATCGGCACCACGCCGAAACGATCGAAGACGCGATGCAGAACGTGCTGCTCGTTCATCGAGGCGACGTTGCGGAATTCGCGCGACAGCGGCTTGTCCCAATCGAACGCCTCTTCCGCATCGACCGTGGTTACGATCAGCGGGCGATCGAGTGATGGCCGCGCCTTCAGCAGCGGCGCCTTGACAAGACCGTGCACCAGTTCGGCAACGCTGCGCGCTTGCGTCTTGGCGGAAAATTTCTCGAAGAACCACGCTGACGGCTCGCGCGAGGCCAATGGCAGCCTGAGAAACGACGCGACGCGACGATCGGCTTCCGCCTCCGGCAAATCGGGCGCGATCGCGACATGGGCGATGCCGCTGTCCTTCAGGATGCGATCGACCGGCGAATCCGCCGGCGTATAGGCAAGGATCGGCTTGCCGATGCGGATGTAGTCAAGCACTTTCGACGGCACCTGGAAGGCCGTGTTGCGTTCGTTGACGTCGAGCAGCAGCAGGCAGTCGGCGGACGCGGTCTCGCGCAACGCCTGTTCGCGCGGCACCAGCGCGTTGGTGACGTCGAGCACCTCGCCCATCGCCGCGAAACTCGCGCCATGCGTTGCCAGCACCGCGTCGTCGATCGGACCGATAAGGTGCACGCGGATCGTTTCGGCCCCGACGCCGAGCCGCTTCAGCGAACCGAGCAGCTGACCGGGATGGCGCCCGCCGTACAGCGTGCCGATATGGGCGAGGACGCGATGACTGCGGCTCGCGGGCGGCAGCGGCGCCACCGTTTCATCGGGATCGAAACTGTTCCACAGCACCGAAATCGCCTCGCGCCGGGCAGGATAACGCGCCCGCCACACCTCAGCGATGGCATCTGTGTTGGCGATCAGGCGGTCGGCGCGGGCAAAAATGCGCCGCTCGATGATCGGATCGTAGGGATAGAACCAGCCGCGGTTGCGGAAGGGATTGTCGCAGATCGGGTCCTGAAAATCGGCAATCCATGGCAGTCCGAAACGGTCTTTCAGCCACAGCGCGGCAAAGTGCGAGGCCAGGAACGGCGAGGTTGAATAGATCGCGTCGATCTTCCGGGCGCGGATCAATCGTGCCGCCGCCGCCGCCGCATACGGCACCCACGGCAGGCGGTCGTTGTAGGGCGCGGCGAACCGCATGAAAACGCGCGCCGCCGACGAGGCAGCCGTGGTCGGAAGCGGTTCGTGCGCCGATGGCACCCGCCACACCTTGCTTTCCGGATTGACGCTGCCGTCGGCGGACGATGCCAACACAAACGGATCAACTCCGTACTCGGGCAGATAGCGGAACAACTGGCTCGGTCGCGCCGCCGCCGGCGTGTTGTCGGGCTGAAAGGCGTAGCTGAGGAGCAGGAGGTTCGCCATGGTCAGCTCCCGACCGAGGCGGCATTGCGCGCGCGCGGGCCCAGCCGTCGTTGCAATGCGTGCACCAACGGCGCGACCAATCGGCAATAGAGGCGCACCGGCGCCATCACCGGCCAGTTGCGAAACCGGCAGGGATAACCGGTCGCCGCCAATTCGGTGCCGATGAACGCTTCGGCGACCATGAGTTCGAAGAACGACATTTCGCGGCGCCAGCGTTCGATATCGTCGAGGTTCGGTTTGCGCTGCAGCTTGGCGTGAATGGGCAGCTCGCGCCGCGGCACCAGGCGCTCGACATTGTCCTGCCAGCCCAGCATCGCGGGCTCGAAGTCTTCGCCGAGAAAGTCGCAGATGCGGCGCGCCGTCGGCTCGGTATCGCGCACCAGATCCTCGTAGCGTACCGTCAGCATGCGCTCGGCGACATCGGTCTGTTGCCAGCGCGCAGCCAGCCGCACCGCTTCCAGCCATTCGTCCATGTTGCGGTTGAGCAGCGGTCCATACCAGCCGACCGATTGAAACGATTTGGCGACATCGCGGCCGTCGCGTACGAGATGAATGAAACGAGCGCCGGGGTACAAGCCCACCAGTTGCGGCACGATGCGAATGTAGGCCGGCGTCTTGTCACCCCAGCGCGACTTGCCTTCACGCGTCAGATGCGTGCGATAAACGATTTCGACGATGTCGTGCAGCAATGGCCGATGCAGCGCCGCAGCGGCATAAGCAAATGCTGTCGTGTCGATGCCCATGTCGGGCCAGCGCCCATGTCCGGTGATGATGGCGACGGCACGCGTGGTTTCCTCGGTCGAAAGCGGGCGCGAGGCGGGCAGCCGTTTCAGCAGCGGATCGAGAAAATAGGTTTCCGGCGGAATCGCCAGGCGCGAATGCGAAGCCAGGATCATTCGAAGCAAAGTGGTGCCGGAACGACCGGATCCGACGATGAAGAATGGCTCGGCTTTCCGACGGGGCATGTCGCTCTCGCATGGGCGCCTGCCGCTATCCGAAAAACGCGCGCGCAAATCAAGCCGTTTCGCTGCACCAGCCGAAAAACGCGGAACCCAGCGCCAACTTCGAAGCTGACGCACCCGTTGCGGAACACATAGCGCTAGAGGTAGCGCACAACCTGCACGATGGCGCTGGTGGCGCCGCGCAGCGAGCCCCATTCGCTGCGACGCCCGCCGGTGGTGGCGCTGAGATAGGCGCCGATGCTCCAGGTGTCGGAGAGATCGTAACCGCCCGCGAGCTGCCCAGTGCACGAGCCGTCGGCGAGATTGGTCATCACATAGGCGTTGAGGTCGGCGTGCAGGATGTGGAAGGGCTCGACCCAATCGGCGCGGACGAACGCCTCGTGCCGGCTGATCGGGTCCTGGCGGTCGCCCGCATAGCCGCGGATCAGCCACATCAGCGAGGCATCGGCCGGATCGGCGCCGACCGCGAACCAATCCCGCCAATTGTGCGGCGAAAGTCCGGCCTGATGGAAATTGTATTCGATGCTGATGGTTTCCTTGTCTTCGCCATTCCAATAGGCGCCGGCGGAAACGTCGTTCTTGAAACCGCGGCCGCTGGCGACCGGCGGCAGCACCGGCACGAACGCCGGCAGCATGCGGGTGCGTTTGGCGAAGGCGAAGGCGTCCACCACCACGCTCGGCGCCTCGCCGCCGGCCCAGCTGGCATAGGCGATGATGCTGGCGCCGATCGGATGCGAGGCGTTGAAACCGAATTTCAGCCGTCCGCTGTCGTAATAGGCGAGCACCTGCGGGCTGAACTCCTCAAGCTCGAACGAATACGCGGCGGAGATGCGGTCGCTGCCGTTGGTCTGGTCGATCTTGGGATCGAGCGGCCACGCCAGCGTGTTCATCGCCACCGGACTGTGCAGCTTGGGCGCATAGATCAGCTCGAACGAGCCGCCGTCGAACACACGCTGGCCGCGCACCATGACGGTGCCGAGGCGGTTGTTGCGCAACGCCCCAGGATCGGATGAGGATTGCGCCACACTCGTCCGCGTGCGGAAGAAATCGGTCGGATTGTAGCCGAAGGCAACGCCATAGCGGACATTGATGCGCCCGGCTTCGAGATAGGTCTCGGGCGCAGCGTCCCAGGTGACGTACAACTCGCGCAGATCGTTGCGCACGGCTTCGCGCGGAAAACCGATGCCGTCGGCGAAACTGGCGGACAGCACATCGCTGGCGGTCAGGCGCACGCTGTCGGACAGCTTGAAGGTCGCCAGCCCGTCGGCGCTGACGCGGTCGTTCCAGCGCGATGGAATGGTCGCCCCCGGCGACACCGCAAGAGTGCCGCGATAGCCGTACCAGCCGAATGCATTCGACAGCGCATACTTGCCGAGATCCTTCGCCGGCGCCTCGGCCGCAGGCGCATTCTGGATCGCGCCGGGAATGAGGCTGAGGTCGTCGTTTTCCTGCGCCGCCGCCGGCAACGCGAACGCACAAACCGAAACAAGGAGCGCCGCTGTTTTCATCAGTCGATCTTCAGGCGCGGCAGGAAATCGCGCTGGAACCACGAATCCGGCACGTCCTGCGAGCGCATGTCGGAGAGCCCCATGGTGGTCACCAAATTCTGGTTGACGGAATCGATCACGATCGTTTCCGCCGGCACCATGCGGCCGAGCATCGGGGTGAATTTGTGATAGTAGGCGATCTTCAGCAGCCGGCCGCTGTCGGAATAGAACTTGCCCTTGATCTGGTGGAAGGTGCCTTTTTCCACCCAGTATTCGACGCGACTGTAGACCGCCTCGTCGCTCGCGGCCTTCAGTTCCAGGTGCCAGCAGGCACGGCTCTGGCCGTCGGCATCAAGCAGCGTTTCCTCTCCGAGCAGGCGCGCCGCGTAATCCTTGGCGAGATTGACGGTGGCGACGTCGCCGTTGGAAGCCTGCCCCAGCAGGCGCTGCTGCGGCGAGATACGGACCGAGGCCTTCGACGACGGATCGTAGAACCACATGTTGGAGCCGTTCATCAGCACCATCTTGCCGGCATCGCGCACCGGCAGCACGTAGCGCACGAGATTGTTGTACTGGTGTGTCGTCCGGTTCTGCACCGAGAACACGACCAGCTGCATGCTGTTGCGCGGCTGCTTGTTCACGTACTCGGTGAGGTTGTTGACGACCCGGAAGCCCTGCCCCGGATTGCGGCCTTCGTCGACCTTGGCGATGATTTCCTGCGCCGTCGGTTCCGCCGCGCGGGCGCCGACCGCCAGAGCGACGGCGACGGCCAGACCGATCATAAGATTCTTCATGATGTCCTCACACATGACGGAGAGCGTCGACCACCGGCAGGCGTGACGCGCGGGTTGCGGGAACGAGGGATGCGAGCGTAGCGACGATCACCAGAATGCTCCACACCGTCACGAGCAGCGGACCATTGCCCTTGGTGAGGAGATAGAGCCGGTCGGGTTCGGCTGCGCCCGGCGGCGTATAGGTTATGCCGGCGTGATTGATGACATAGGTCACGCCCAGCGCTACGACAATGCCCGCCGCAGCCCCGAGCACGCCGAGCAATGCGCCTTCGAGCAGGAACTGGCGGCGAACGCCGCTGCGGCGCACGCCCATGGCACGGCTGGTGCCGATCTCGTTGGTCCGCTCCATCACGCTCATGCCCATGGTGTTGGCGATGGTGAAGCCGACGACGATCGCCATCACCACGCCGATGAACACGAACATCGCCTGAAAATAGCCGAGGATCTGCTGATACATCGGGAACATCTCGCGGAAATCGCGCAGCTCGAGATCAAGATGGTTGGCGGCGAACAGCTCCGTCAGGCGCGCCCGCGCCCGCGCCATGTCAGCGCTCGACTTCAGCTGCACCGCGATCGACACCGCCTTATGAGTGCTGCCGCCGTACAGCAGCTGCTGCGCCAGCTTGAAATTGAGTCCGACATAACTGTCGTCGGCCTCCTTGGCGCCCTGGTTGATCGCCCGCACCACCGTAACGTTGACGACGTTGGGTGCGCCGCCGCTGCCGCTGAGAAGCTGCAACTGGGCGGGCTTGGCGGCGTCGCCGCCCATGTCGGCGGCATGACAGCCGGTGAGCCGGTTCTGCGCGCACAGGCCGAGAATACGCGCCAGCCCGATGCCGACGGTGGCGCGATCGGGCTGATCGTCCTTGAGGCCGATATCGTAGGGCCCGAGATCGATGGCGTAGCCGTCCCACTTGCCCATCACGTTCTTTTCCGACGGCACCACGCCGGTCGAGAAGAACGTCTTGGACTTGTCGACCGCCGCATTGCCGACGATGCCGCCGAGGGAAACGCGCGGCGTCACCATCGTCGTCATCGCCTTCAGTTCGGGATCGCGGCGCAGCAGCGCGACGGCATGCTCGTAGTCGTCGATGCTGTAGGCCGCCGGCTTGCCGCTGCCGTATTCGAAATAGCCCCTCTTGAAGATGCCGAAATGGCCCATGCTGCGCACGATGTTGGTTTCCATGCCGACGCGGACGAGGTTGTTGTACTCGCCGAGCAGAACCAGCGCGGTGGCGCCGACCACGATCGCCAGGATCGTCATCAGGGACCGGCGTCCATTGCGCAGGACGTTGCGGAACGCAATCTTGATCACGACTTTCCCCTCAAACGTGGCGCAAGGCGTCGACGACCTTCATCTTGGCGGCGCGTCCGGCCGGCACCAGGGCGCCGAGCGTGGCGATCACCACCAGTCCGATCCAGACGCGATAGAGCAGTACATAATCGCCGGTCAGCAGCCGCACCGGAACCTGCCGCGCCTGCCCCGGCGGCGTGTACATGATGCCGGCGTGGTTGAACCAGGTGGACAGCACCGAAGCCAGCACGACGCCCGCCGTGGCGCCGATCACGCCGAGCAGGAAGCCTTCGATCACGAACAGGCGGCGGATGCCGCTGCGGCGTACGCCCATGGCGCGGGCGGTGCCGATCTCGTTGACGCGCTCCATCACGCTCATGGTCATGGTGTTGACGACCGTGAAGATCACGATCATCAGCATGATCACGGCGAGGAAGGTGAACATCACCGACAGGAAATTCTTGATCTGCACGTAGGACGCCGACAGTTCGGTGAAATCGTGCACTTCCAGCGGCAGCCTGTTCTCGGCGAACAGCGCGTTCAGCCGCGCCTTGGCCCGTTCGATGTCTTCGGTGCGGTGCAGCTGAATCTGGATCGACACCGCCTTGTGCTCGCCGCGGCCGTAGAGCAGCTGCTGCGCCAGGTCGATGTGCATGCCGACAAAGGCGTCGTCGAGTTCCTTGATGCCCTGATTCTGCGCCTCGGTGACGTAGAAGTTGACGACGTTGGGCGAACCGTTGGCGGTGGCGCCGAGCAGATCGAGGCGCGGCTCGGTCGGCTGGGCGGCTTCGGCCGGCGTGCGGTCGCGAGCGGTGAGCTCGTCGAGATTGACCGACAGCGCCGGCGCATTGGTCGCGACGGTCTCGGCCTGCTTCGGCATCGCCGGGCAGTTCGGAACCTTCAGCGGCGCGCACAGGCCGAGCACGCGCGCCAGGCCCTGACCGACGATTCCCTTGGCGGGCTCGTTATCGCTGACGCCGAGCGGCGAGAACGTCATGTCGGCCGGGCGCAGATGATATTCGTCCCAATGGCGCATGCGGTCGCGGTCCGACGGCACGAAACCGGTGCCGAAGAAAGTCTTCGACGCATCGACCGAGAAATTGCCGGCGATGCCGAACAGCGACACCGTCGGCGTCACCACATTGACCAGCGGCTTCAGCTCGGGATCGTTTTCGATCAGCCCGATCACCTTCTTGTAGCCGGAGATCGAATAGCCGGCCGGATTGCCGCTGCCGAATTCGAAATAGTCCTTTTCGAACACCGACAGGTGACCCGAGGCGGTCACCGCCTGCATCTGCAGGCCGAGAAAGGCGAAATCGTTGTATTCGCCGAACAGGATCATCGCGATGCCGCCGACCGCGATCGCCGACGCGGTCATCAGCGAGCGCCTGCCGTTGCGCAGGATGTTGCGGAAGGCGATCTTGAACAGGGCCATCACATGCCCTCCGAACGCTGGTCGACCAGTTTGCCGTCGCGGATGATGTAGGTCTCTTCGGCGTGGCTGATCAGTTGCGGGTCGTGGCTGGCGAAGATGAAGCTGACTTCCTGCTCGTGCTGCATCTTGCGCATCAGTTCGATGATCTGGGCGCCGGTCTGGCTGTCGAGGTTGGCGGTCGGCTCGTCGGCGAGGACGATCTCGGGATGCTTGACCAGGGCGCGGGCGATGGCGACGCGCTGCTTCTGGCCGCCGGAAAGCTGGTTGGGGCGCTGCTTGGCCTGATCGGCGAGCCCGACCGCCGCCAGCATGCCCATGGTGCGCTCACGCCGTTCCGCGGGCTTCATGCCGATCAATAGCAGCGGATATTCGACGTTCTCGTAGGCCGACAGCACTGGATAGAGGCTGAAGTTCTGGAAGATGAAAGCGATGTTGCGGGCACGGAAATCGGTGGTCTTGTTATCGGAGAGTTTGCCGACCGCCTCGCCTGCGACCGTGATGGTTCCGGTCGTCGGCTTGTCGATGCAGCCGATCAGGTTGAGCAACGTCGTCTTGCCGCTGCCCGAGGGGCCGACGATCATCGCGAACCGCTTCCGCGGGATGTCCATCGAGATGCCGTTGATCGCGGTGACCTTGAGACCATCGTCGTCATAGGTCTTCACGACGTTATGCAAAGCGACGACCGGCGCTGCACTATCTGCCACTGGACCACCCTCCCCAAGATTCCGGTGAAACCCGGATTGGTTGAAATCATGCCCTAAAGTGAGGCAGCTCCGCGAGGGGATCGGGAACATAACCATCACTACATGCAGATTACTCTATATCGTAGAGTATTCTGCTTCAAGTCGCTTTTTCGTGAGCGGCGAAGCATTGGAAATCCTTTGCCTTTTCCCGCCGTAAGGGGGAGCCGGAGGGCCGTTCCAGGCGTTCCTGCACCACACGAATGGAGACTCAAAATGGACAATGACGAGCGCATCAGGGAGCGCGCCTTTCATATCTGGATCAGCGAAGGCCGCCCGCTGGGTCACGATGCCGAACACTGGGACCGCGCCCGCCAGCAGATCGAACGCGAGATGAAAGAGGGCGCCCAGGCGCACCAGGCCGGCGTCAATGACGTCCCCGCCGCCAACATGACGGTGCACCAAGGCGCGGAATCCTCCTCCCCTACTCCGGGTTTCGAAAAACCGGACGGCCTCAACACGCCGGGCGTTGCACCGCGGCGGCGATAACGGCTACTGCTTGCGCATCACGAAGGCGCGCCCGTCCCACAGACCGAGATCCTGCGTCCCGGCGCGTTCCACCGCGAGGCCGTTGCGCTGGGCCAGCCGCTCGACCTCCGCCACATCGCGGGCCGCATCGCCGCGATAGGAATAGTTGAAGATCACGAACACGCCGTCCGCATTGAGCAGCGCCGTCACCTCCCGCCACAGCGCCTCGGCCTCGCCGGACTGCACGACATAGGGCATCGAATCCACCGCCAGCACGAGGTCGAACCGGTCGCCGCTGAGGTCGGACGGCGCCGCGGCGTGGATGATGGCGGCGTTGGCGTGACGCGAAACGGCGGCACGCGCGACATCGACCATGCGGGCCGAGCAATCGACGCCCAAGACCCGCCCGACCAGCGGCGCAATCGCGGCGGCGATGCGACCGGTACCGCAACCGAAATCGAGCACGATGCGGTCGGGCGCCAGCACGTCCCAACGCTGCAACACGCGTACGAGTTCGTCGGTCGCCGCCTGCAAGAGCGTCGCGTCGCCGAGGCAATAGAGCGCCACCGCCGTACACGGATCGATCGCCGCGGCGGCGTCGAACACCTCGCTCCACGCCGCGCCCCGCCGGGCGATGGTGTCGATCTTGCACACCCGGGCATAGGCGCCGGGATGGCGCTGCCACAACGCCAGCATGCGTTCCGCACGCGTCCGGGCGGCGGCATCCGCCAGCATTGCCGTCAGGCGCTCGCGCGCTTCCGCCTCGCTGCCGCATGCGGCGAACAGATGGATCAGCGCGACATTGGGCGGATCGTCAGGCATGGCGCCGGGCCAGCGTAAAACGAACATTGAAGCGGTCGCGGGCGCCCCAATCATACTTGTAAGCTTCGCTGCCGCGCAGGAAATCGAACACCTGCGCGCCCTCGTTCGCCGCCGCCATGACGGCGTGGCCGAGCAGGATCGAGCCCGGACTTTCGTAGGCAAACGCCGGATCGAAACCGCCGAGATAGGCATAGGCGCGGGTTCCGTGCAGAAAACCGCAATACACCGCCGCCATGGCGTCGCCGATGGTGAGCGCATACAGCCGCACCAAGCCCTGCTCGATCAAACCCGGCAGCGCCGCAACATGAAACGCCTCCACCCGCGGATCGGAAAACACGCTGTGCTGGTGGCGCAGATCGTTCAACCGTTTCAACTCCGCGACCAGCGCCAACCCATTGTCGGCGTCGCCTTCGAGGATGACGCATTCTCCCCGCCGGGCCGCCCGCCGTCGTGCCGTGCGCAAATGGCGCTGCGCTGACGCCGAGACCGCCGCTTTCCATCCGCCCGCAAGCTCAAGCAACGGGCACGCGCTGGCGCTTGCCATGCGCTCAGAAAAGCCGGCGACTTCCAGCCCCAGCACCGCCGCGCCCGGCCGCACCTCGTCGAAGACGCACTCCTCGACATCGGCCATCGCCGCCAGCGCCGCGGCGATCGCTGCCAGCGCCGCAGGGGACGCGAGAATGTCGACGTAATCGGATAGCGACACGCCGAGCGGAAAGAGCCGCGTGCCGTCGCGATAGAGCGGCGCCAAACCCCTCAAGGCGCCGTCTTCGTGTACCGCGATCACCCGCAACTCGCCCGGGGCAAACACGTCCCACCACGGCAGCAGCCAATCGGGGCTCTGGAACGGCGTTGCAGACGGCGACCGCCGCCACAGATCGCGCCATGCCGGCTTCAACGCCACCAGCCCGGCCGCATCGGTGATGAAGGTTTCGGCGTTCGCGCGTTGCCGGCGGACAAATTGCATCGCCTTCACCATTTTCATTTCCGCCGTGACAACGTTCGCCGCCGCCGATCGTTGCGGGGACAGAATGCCGCCACGGCGCCGCGATGACAGGCTGGTGCGCGGGCCCTAAGCTTGGCGCCGCGATCCCACCCGGAGACATCCATGACCACCCGTCGGCGCCTGCTGCAGACCATTGCTGCCACCGGTGTCATCACACCGCTCGCCGCCGCCGCCAATGATCCGTGGGCGGAGGCTGATCGCATCGTCGCGCGTATCGTGCGGCCCAGTTTTCCGGCGCGTGATTTCCCGATCACCGATTTCGGCGCCAGCGCCCGGACCAAGTGCACCGAGGCCTTCGTCAAGGCGATTGCGGCCTGCTCCGCGGCCGGCGGCGGTCGCGTGGTGGTGCCGGAAGGCGTTTGGCTGACCGGCCCGATCCATCTCAAGAGCAACGTCAACCTCGTCGTCTCGCGCGGCGCCACGGTGCGCTTTTCGACCGACACCGCCGATTACCTGCCACTGGTGCCGACGCGCTGGGAGGGCGTCGAGTGCATGAACTACTCGCCGCTGATCTATGCCTGGGAGGCGGAGAACATCGCGGTGACCGGCGGCGGCACGCTCGATGGCCAGGCCTCCAACGTGTTCTGGTGGCCGTGGAAAGGCATCGGCAAATTCGGCTGGCGCGCGGGCGCGCCCAATCAGGCCGAAGCGCGCAGGAAATTGTTCGCGATGGGCGAAGCCGGCACCCCGGTCAACGAGCGCGTGTTCGGCGACGGCAGCTATCTGCGCCCCGGCTTCTTCGAACCGACGAGATGCCGCAACGTGCTGATCGAAGGCGTCACCATCCGGAACGCGCCGTTCTGGGAAGTGCATCCGGTGCTATGCCAGTCGGTGACGGTGAAGGGTCTCACCATCGACAGCATCGGCCCCAACACCGACGGCTGCGATCCCGAATGCTGCCGCGACGTGCTGATCGAAGGCTGCTCGTTCAACACCGGCGACGATTGCATCGCCATCAAATCCGGCCGCAACGGCGATGGCCGGCGCATTGCGGTGCCGTCGGAAAACATCGTCATCCGCGGCTGCACCATGAAGGACGGCCACGGCGGCGTCACCGTCGGCAGCGAGATCACCGGCGGCGTGAAGAATGTCTTCGCCGAGAACTGCCGCATGGACAGCCCCGACCTCGCCAGCGCGCTCCGGATCAAGAACAACGCCATGCGCGGCGGCGTGCTCGGCAATTTCCATTTTCGCAACATCGTCGTCGGCCAGGTGGCGCATGCCGTCCTCGCCATCGACTTCAACTACGAGGAAGGCGCTGATGGCCCGTTCCATCCGGTGCTGAAGGGCGTTTATGTCTCGACCGTCGTCAGCGGCAAAAGCCGCTACGCCATCGACGCCGAGGGCCTGCCGAACGCCATCGTGGAAGACCTGTCGCTCGACCATTGCGATTTCAACAAGGTCGCCGAAGGCATCATCGTCCGCCACGTCCGCGGCGTGAAATTCAACGCCGTCAAGGTCAACGGCAAGCCGGTAGTTTCTGCCCCCGCGCGCGAATAACACTCTCCACTTGCACAGTGCGTGCGGGGGAAGTGGCGCGAAGCGCCAAAGGGGGCTCCAATACCACGAACCCCCTACCCGGCTTACGCCGGACTTCCCCCACGGTCTCCGTGCAAACCGGAAGACCTCTCCGCCCGCGGGGCAGAACGCTTTCCGGCAAAAAAAGGGGCGCCGTGTTCGGGCGCCCCAATTCTCTTCCAAAAGGGAACGATCAGTACTTGAAGCGGACGCCGGCGAAGACCTGGCGGCCGGTCGCGACATACTTGGTGGTCGTCGGCAAACCGCTGTAGGCGAAGCGGTTGTCGGTCTGGTTGGTGAGGTTCATGCCGTCGATGCGGAACTGCAGATAGTCGGTGTAGTCGTAGGTGAACGACGTATCGACGTTGAGCGTCGACTTGGAGAAGATCGCGTCGTTCATGATCGGGTTGTTGGTGGTGCCGGGGGCGGCATCGCCGCCGGTGATCGGATACTGCGACACGTACTTGCTGCGGTAGGCGACCGACACGCGGCCCGACCAGGCGCGATCCTTCCAGTCCTTGCCGTCATAGAACACGGTCGCGTTGAAGGCGCTCGGCGAAGCACCGGTCCAGCCCGCATCGCCGTACACCGCATCGCCCGCACC
This sequence comes from Rhizomicrobium sp., assembly GCF_056722145.1. Lineage (NCBI taxonomy): Bacteria > Pseudomonadati > Pseudomonadota > Alphaproteobacteria > Micropepsales > Micropepsaceae > Rhizomicrobium > Rhizomicrobium sp. The sequence goes on from NZ_JBWZET010000054.1 coordinate 20,856, forward strand.
CGGCTTCGATTCCGGATTGACGATGTAGTGCATGCGCGAATGGATCAGCGTGTAGTTGGCGTTGATGCCAAGACCGTCGAACGGCGCCGGCAGGAACTTCAGCACCTGCTGATAGGTGAATTCGAGGCCGTTCAGCACGCCGCCGCGGCTGTTCATGTAGGTCGTGGCGGTGAAGTGATAGCCGGCGACGTGGTTCCAGCTGTACTGGATCGCCGCCGCGTTGGTGGCGCTGACCATGCCCGGGACGTTGTTATAGGCATAGAGCAGGCTGTTGTAGGAGGCGGTGTCCATGTACTGGTCGAGGAAACCGGCGGTGGTGACGAGCTGCGGCACGTCCTTGATCCACTTCGCGAAGCCGGTCACCGCCAGCACCGCGCCCTCGTCGAAGTACCATTCATAGCCGGCGTCGAACGTGGTGGCATTGAACGGCTTCAGCTTGGGATTGCCGATCGTCAGGCCGGCGCCGTCGGCACCGGTGGTGTCGAGGGTGAAGCTGGTGATCGACGGCGCCATGGTGGCGAGCTGCGGACGCGCGATCGCCTTGGAGGCGCTGGCGCGCAGCAGCATTTCGTCGGTCAGCGAATAGGCCAGGTTCACCGACGGCAGCACGTTGTCGTAGTGGTTTTCGCCCTTGATCACGTTACCGACGGTGCCGTGGCCGAGCGCGTCGACATCGGTCACCGCATAACGTACGCCGAGGTTGCCGCGCAGCTCGCGGCCGAGGATCATGATGTTGTTGAAGTCGAGCTGCAGGTAGCCGGCCTTGTCGTGCTCATGCACGTTGTAGGTATTGCCGGTCACCGAGGTCGAAGCGGCGCTGAACAGGTTCGAGATTGTCATGTCGCCGAAATCGGGATCGACGCAATTGCAGTCGACGTGCATGTAATGCTTGAACGCGCTCAGGTCGGGCGCGAAGAAGCCGCTGACGTTCATGCCCGACGGCACGTTGAGACCGTTGCCCCAAGACACCATCTTGCCGAGGTTCTGCAGCGTGAAGGTCGAGCCGTACTTGCCCTGCATTTCGGAGATCGCCGGAACGCCGTACTGGTCCTTCATCGGACGCGAGTACTTGCTGGTCTCGAAGTCGTAGATGCGGCCCGAGAAACCGGCCTTGAGGCTGAACTGGTCGGTGACGTCGTAGGCCGTCTGGAACTTGAGCGAACGGAAGGTGTTCGTCGTGTTCGTCATGTAGTGCTTGAGGCTGGTGTAGCCCTTGTAGAGGTCCCAGTTCTGGTAGTTCGACGGATCGAAGGTGCCGAACGAGATCGACGGCATGTCTTCCGAAGCGGTGGCGTTGTAGGTGAAGCAATCCGGGCAGGTCGTGCCGTTGTAGGTGCCGGAATCGAGGCGATCGAACTCGACGAAGTAGCCTTCCTGGTGGTTGCGCGACACCGACATGCCGAGCTCGAGATTGGCGCGCAGGCGCGAGGTGAACTTCTGCTCGACGTTCAACGAACCCTGCATGAACTGGGTGGTGTAGGCGGCCTCGTCGTCGCGGGTGGCGAGATCGAGGTTGGCGAGCGTCAGCTGGTCGACGACGCCGCTGGTCACCCCGGCTGCGGTGAGCGAGCCGGCCGCCGGCGTCGCAACGTGCGCCGCGACGATCTTGGTGCTCGGACGGCCGAGATACTTCAGCAGCATGGCTTCCGCCGCGCCCAGATTCGTGCCGTTGGCCGAATAATAGGTGTACGGGTCCATGTTGTGGGCGAAGTTCTGCGTCGTTCCGGTGTTGAGGCAGGTCACCGGCGCATAGCCGGCCACGCTGGCGTTGTTGCACTTGGCCAGATCGACGAAGGCGCCGGTATTGGCGGTGTAGTTGTACATGTAGGTGGCGTCGGCCGCCGCGGTGCCGGTCGCCGAGATCTTGTTCAGGTTCGACGAGGTGTTGAAGCGGTTGAGGCCGACCGGCGCGAAGATGTAGTTGCTCGAATCCTGGTAGGACGAGCTGAACACGCCGTCGAACGACACCAGCGTCGTGTCGGTCGCTTGCCACTGGATGGCACCGGTCATGCCGATGCGCGACTGGTAAAGATCCTGGTGATAGAGCGAAGCCGAGGTCGGGATGATCGTCGTCGCCATGCCGGGAGCGGTGGTCGAGGCAACGCCGGTGCCTTCAACTGCGGCGAAGGCGGTCGGATCGGAACCCTGCAGCGCGTTGCACAGCGGCACGTACGGGATCTTGGTCAACGGCACGACGGTCTGGGTCGTGGTGTTGCACTGCGCCGAGGTGGCGGTGCCGGTCGGGGCGGCGAAGCCGTAGCGCCAGTTCGTGCTCGAGCCCTTGAAGGTCGCGTTGCGGTAGACGTAGGACGAGGTCGCCGCCGAGTTCTGGTAGGAGTCGATCTCCTGGTGGCGCATGTTGTAGGCGACCGAACCGAGGATGCCGAGGCGTCCGCCGAAGAACGTCTTCGAGGCGACGGCGGCGATGCGCGGATTGAACGGCTTGCCGTATTCGTACCAGGCGTTCTGGGCCGACACGACGAACTTGTCGCCGGTGTCGAAGGGATGGCCGGTCTGCAGCGCGACGGTGGCGCCGAGCGAGCCTTCGTCGGTTTCGGCGGAGCTCGACTTATAGACCTTCAAGTTCGAGAACAGTTCGGAGGCGAAGGTGTTGAAGTCGAACTGGCGCGAGCGGTTCGGATCATCGCCCGAAGCCGAAGCGCCGGCCGTCGACAGCGCCTCAAGGCCGTTGAGCGTGACGCGGGTGAAATCGGCGTTGAGGCCGCGCACGGTAATGGTGCGGCCTTCGCCGTTATCGCGGTCGACCGCGACGCCCGGCAGGCGCTGCAGCGATTCCGCGAGGTTGGCGTCGGGGAATTTGCCGATATCTTCGGCGTTGATGGCGTCAACCATTTCGGCGGTCGTACGCTTGACGTCAAGGGCCTTTTCCAGCGAAGCGCGGTAACCGGTTACATAGACCGTTTCGAGGCCATTATCTTGCGCAAACGACCCCGCGCTGGCGATGACGAGGACGCCGACCGCCGCGCCGCACGACAGCGCGCAGCGAAGAGCGTTCGAATTTCCCTTATTTTTGGATGTGTTGATCACTTCAACTCCCTCCCGATTTCCTGAACGCGCGAGCGGGCTGATCGCCTCGCCTTCACTGCGTTCCTTATGTTGACAGCTCCCCGCGATGCTGCCGGCTTATGACACCGGTAGCAACGGCGGTCATTTTGCTCTGAGCAATGGCATCCGGTCAATGACGGGGCGCCATGAAGGAACCGACCCCGAAACATCCCAAAATCGGTAACTGGGCAATATAGTTGCTGTTAAATAATTTCTACGGCAATTATTTTTCTGACAACATTAACTACGCGCAACTTAACTGCCATGCAGTTGTCTTACAACTATACGGCGCCAACATCTTTCTGCCATTTTTGTGCAACTGTTGCGACTATGCCGCACAGGTAACGTCAGCCTGCTGGACCGGACTACGGCGCCTTCTTCGCCAGGGCCTGCAGTGCCACAAAGCGCTGGTGGAGCTGGTCCTGGGCATCGCTCACCAGCGCCTCGTAGCGCGCGTGATCGGCGGTGTCGGTGATCTTGAAGCGCGTTTCGCCGGCCATGAATTCCCCCAGCGACAGCGTCGGCTCCTGGCAATCGAGCGCCAGCGGCGCCTGCCCGGCCGCTGCGCGGCGCGGATCATAGCGATAAAGCGGCCAATAGCCCGAGGCCACCGCCGCCTTCTGGCGATCGAGGCCGGCGGTCAGGTCGAAGCCGTGATGGATGCAATGCGAATAGGCGATCACCAGCGACACGCCCTCGTACGACGCCGCTTCCGCCAGCGCGGTCACGACCTGCGTGTCCTTGGCGCCGACCGCCACGGTGGCGACATAGACATCGCGGTACGACATGGCGATGGCGCCGAGGTCCTTTTTCGCCCGCGCCTTGCCGGTGGTGGCGAATTTGGCGGCGGCGGCGAGCGGCGTCGCTTTCGACTGCTGCCCGCCGGTGTTGGAATAGACCTCGGTGTCGAGCACCAGAATATTGACGTTGCGCCCCGACGCCAGGATGTGGTCGAGGCCGCCAAAGCCGATGTCGTAAGCCCAGCCGTCGCCGCCGATGATCCACACCACCTTGTCGACGAGATAATCGGCCAGCTCCGCCAGCCGCCGCGCATCGTTGCCCGGGATGCTGGCGAGGATCGATTGCAGCTCGGCCACTTGGGCGCGCCGGGTGCGGATGTCGGCATCGGACTTGCCGCCGTTGGCGGTCAGCGCCGCGACCAGCGCCTCGGGCAGTGCGCCCGCGAGTTTCGCGACCAGCCCGGCCGCTTCCGCCGCATGGCGATCGACCGCCAGCCGCATGCCGAGACCGAATTCGGCGTTGTCCTCGAACAGCGAGTTCGACCACGCCGGTCCGCGCCCGTCGGGGCCGGTGGTGTAAGGCGTCGTCGGCAGGTTGCCGCCGTAGATCGACGAACAGCCGGTGGCGTTGGCCACCATCATGCGGTCGCCGAACAGCTGCGTCAGGGTGCGGATATAAGGTGTCTGGCCGCAGCCGGTGCAGGCGCCGGAAAATTCGAACAGCGGCTGCACGAACTGGCTCGAGCGCAAGCTCATCTTGAGATCGGCGCGTTCGAGATCGGAGAGTTCCAGGAACGCCGCAAAATTGGTCTTTTCGGCGTCGATCACGTTCGCTTTCGGCGCCATCACCAGCGAGCCCTCCTTCGGGCACGCCGCGATGCACAGCCCGCAGCCGGTGCAATCCTCGGGCGCGACCTGCAGCACATAGGCGCTGCCGGGGCCCGCTTCTTTGCCCTTGAAGGGCAGCGATTTCAGCGCGGTGCCGGACAATTCGCTCATCGGCACGGCTTTGGCGCGCAGGGCCGCATGCGGGCAGACCATGATGCACTTGTTGCACTGGGTACAGGTCGCCGTGTTCCACGCCGGAATCTCGTCGGCGATGTTGCGCTTTTCGTATTTCGCGGTGCCGACCGGCCAGGTGCCGTCGGCCGGCATGGCGCTGACCGGCAGCGCATCGCCCTTGCCCGCCAGCATCGCCGCGGTGACGTTTTTGACGAACGCCGGCGCATCGGCGGGCACCACCGGCTTGAGCTCGGCGCCATCGATGGTCGCAGGGATTGTCACTTCTTCCAAATGCGCCAGCGTCTGGTCGACGGCGGCGAAATTCTTCTCGACCACGGCCTGCGATTTGCGGCCGTAGGTTTTCTGGATCGCCTTGCGGATGGCGGCAATGGCATCGTCTTTCGCCAGCACATCGGCGAGCGCGAAGAAGCAGGTCTGCATGATGGTGTTGATGCGCGAACGCAGGCCGCATTGCTGCGCCACCGCACCGGCATCGATCACGAAGAGGCGCAGCTTCTTCTCGACGATGGCGCGCTGCACCGGCGCCGGCATCTTGCTCCATACCTCCGGCGCCGGATACGGCGCATTGAGCAGCAGCGTGCCGCCCGGCGCCGCGTAGCGCAGCACGTCGTAGCGGTCGAGGAACACGAAATGGTGGCAGGCGACGAAATCGGCCTGCTCCAACAGATAGGCCGAACGGATCGGCTTGGGGCTGAAGCGCAGATGCGAAACCGTGATCGCGCCGGACTTCTTTGAATCGTAGACGAAATAGCCCTGGGCATAGAGATCGGTGTTGCCGGCGATGATCTTCACCGAGTTCTTGTTGGCGCCCACCGTGCCGTCGGCGCCAAGCCCGAAGAACACCGCGCGGCGCTCTTCCGGATCGGCGATCGCAAAGCCTTCGTCGACGAACAGCGACAAATGCCCGACATCGTCGGTAATGCCAACGGAAAACCGCCGCTTGGGCGTGCCCAAGGCCAGCTCGTCGTACACCGCCTTCACCATCGCCGGCGTGAATTCCTTCGACGCGAGACCATAGCGCCCGCCGATCACCACCGGATCGAGCCGCGTCAGCCCGCCCGCGCGCGCTTCGGCCAGCGCCGTCACCACGTCCTGATAGAGCGGCTCGCCCACTGCGCCCGGCTCGCGGCAGCGAGCGAGCACCGCGATTTTCTGCACGCTCGCCGGCAGCGCCTGCACCAACGCCGCGACATCGAACGGCCGGAACAGCCGCACCTTGACGACGCCGGTCTTGCGCCCCGCCTCATTCAGCCATTCCGAGGTCATCTCGGCGGTATCGCCGCCCGAGCCCATCACCACCACGACCTCGGTGGCGTTGGCATCGCCGGTGTAATCGAACAGCTTGTAGGGGCGCCCCGAGACGCCCGCGAAGCGGTCCATCGCGTCCTGCACGATGCCCGGCAGCGCGTCGTAATAGGGATTGCGCGCTTCGACGCCCTGGAAATAGAGATCGGGGTTCTGCGCCGTGCCGCGCACCACCGGATGGTCGGGCGACAGCGCCCGCCGGCGCAGCGCGGTGATTTCGTCCTCGTCGAGCATCGCGCGCAGATCGCCGTCCGACAGCGGCGCAATTTTCGCGACTTCATGCGAGGTGCGGAATCCGTCGAAGAAATGCACGAACGGCACCCGCGCCTTGAGGCTGGCGGTCTGGGCGATGGCGGCGAAGTCCTGCGCCTCCTGGACATTGGCCGAGGCCAGCATGGCAAAGCCGGTCTGGCGCACCGCCATGACGTCGGAATGATCGCCGAAAATCGACAGCGCGTGGGTGGCGATGGTCCGCGCCGTCACAT
>NZ_JBWZET010000055.1:0-3163 GCF_056722145.1 Rhizomicrobium sp.
TCAATCCGGTCCTTCTCAAGAAGGTCGACGAGCTCGAGCTGTCGGTGCGTTCGGCGAATTGCCTCAAGAACGACAACATCGTCTACATCGGCGACCTCATCCAGAAGACGGAAGCGGAAATGCTCCGTACACCGAACTTCGGCCGCAAGTCTCTGAACGAGATCAAGGCGGTGCTGGCCGAAATGGGCCTGCATCTCGGCATGGAAGTGCCGGGCTGGCCGCCGGAAAATATCGAAGACCTCGCCAAGCGGTACGAGGACCAGTACTAATCGTTATTCGCTCTCGCCTCGCAACGGGGCGAGGGCGGTTTGTTTCTTGAGGGTAGAAGAAAATGCGCCATCGCAATTCCGGACGGAAGCTCAACGTCACGGCGTCCCATCGTACCGCCATGTTCGCGAACATGATGGCTGCGCTCATCAAGCATGAGCAGATCACCACCACGTTGCCCAAGGCGAAGGAGATTCGCCCGCTGGTCGAGAAGCTGGTGACCCTGTCGCGCCGCAACGACCTGCATGCTCGCCGTCTGGCGATCTCGACGGTGCGCGACGCCGATCAGGTCAAGAAGCTGTTTGACGTCCTCGGCCCGCGGTATGCCGGCCGTCCGGGCGGCTACACCCGCGTCCTCAAGGCCGGTTTCCGGCACGGCGACAACGCCCCCCTGGCGGTGATCGAGTTCATCGATCGCGACGTCGAAGCCAAGGGCAAGGATTCCGGTCCGGTCGTGGTTGCGGACGAAGAACCCGAAGCGTAATTCGCGCGGTTCCGCGAAATTCAGGCGAGGGCGTTCCGGCGACGGAGCGCCCTTTGTCGTTTGCGCCAACAAAGGCCGCAATCGTTGAATTCGGGCAACACGCTTTCATTAGCGTAATTTGGCGGGCGCCGCGGCGTGAGCGATAATCGCGGCAGCGAGGCCGTGGCGGATAGGGGACGATCCTGTCGCGGCTGATGGAGGCAGTACAAATGCATCGCAGCGGATTGGTCGTCGCGCTCCTTGGGGCGGCACTTCTGGGCATCAGTGCGGCTGCGGCGCCGCCGAAGCCGGCCGCCACGCCGATGGCTTCGCCGCGCGAAGTGCCGCGCAGCATGGGGCAGGTGCAGCTCACCTTTTCGCCGACGGTCAAGCGCGTCGCGCCGGCGGTAGTCAACGTCTATGCCCGCAGCGTCGTGCAGTCGCCGATCAATCCGTTCTTCAACGATCCCTTCTTCCAGCGCTTTTTTGGGCTCAACCCGCAGCAGCAGCGCCGGGTGCAGCAGTCGCTCGGTTCCGGCGTGATCGTGCGCGCCGACGGCCTCATCCTGACCAACAACCACGTCGTCCAGGGTGGTCAGGACATCGTCGTGTCGCTGTCGGACAAGCGCGAGTTCAAGGCCAAGGTGCAGCTCGCCGATCCGCGCACCGATCTCGCGGTTCTGAAGATCGACACACACGGCGAAAAACTGCCGACGGTTGAGTTCGGCAATTCGGATTCGCTTGCGGTCGGCGACGTCGTGCTCGCGATCGGCGATCCGTTCGGTGTCGGCCAGACGGTGACGATGGGCATCGTGTCGGCGCTGGCGCGGGCCAATTCCGACGCCTCCAACTACCAGTTCTTCATCCAGACCGACGCCGCCATCAATCCGGGCAATTCCGGCGGTGCGCTGGTGACGACCGACGGCAAGCTCGCCGGCATCAACACCGCGATCGTGTCGCCCTCGGGCGGCAATGTCGGCATCGGTTTTGCCATTCCCTCCAACCTGGCGCGCCGCGTCGTGGAAGGCGCCACCTCGGGCGGCGTGCGCTTTCCCTGGTTCGGCGCCGACGGCCAACCGGTGACGAACGAGATCGCCAACGCGATGAAACTCGGCCGGCCGCAGGGCGTGCTGTTGAAGACGATCTATCCTGGCGGCCCGGCGGCGCAAGCGGGACTGCATACCGGCGACGTCGTGGTGGCGGTAGACGGTGCTGACATCGAAGACATGCAGGGCCTCAATTACCACGTCGCCACCCACAAGCCCGGCGAGGTCGCCAAGACCAAGGTGTTTTTCGACGGGCACTGGCGCGAGGCGAGCGTCAAGCTGGCGCTGCCGCCGGAAAACCCGCGCCGCGACACCACCACCATCGGCGGGCGCAATCCTCTTACCGGCGCGCGGGTGGAAAACCTGTCGCCGGCGGTGGCGCTCGACCTGCAGATGAACCTGTTCACCAAGGGGGTGGTGATCCGTTCGGCCGGCGGCAGCTTCGCGGCGCAATACGGTTTCCAGCCCGGCGACATCGTGCGCTCGATCAATGGCCGCGCTGTCAACGATGTCGGCTCTCTGAAGGGCCTGCTCGACAACACCCGCCACTGGGACCTCGTCATCGACCGCGCCGGCCACCGCATGAGCCTGAGGGTGGATGGGTAGTTTTCTGCCCCCGCGGGCGGCACGCTTTCTCCACCGGCACAGTGACCGCGGGGGAAGTGGTGCGAAGCACCGAAGGGGGCTCGTGCTGATGTAAGCCCCCTTTCGGGCTTCGCCGGACTTCCCCCACGGTCTACGTGCGTGCGCGAGCGTATTGCGCCCGCGGGGGCAGAAAACTTATCGATATGGGCGCCTTCGTTTGAGCCGCCGCCCGCATTCGCTCTATACTCCCCCGATGTCCGATCTGTTCCAATCTGCCGGTCTCGATGACGGTGCGCCGCGGCCGCTGGCCGACCGGATGCGGCCGACATCGCTGGCCGAGGTGGTGGGTCAGGACCACATCATCGGTCCCGAAGGGCCGATCGGCCGCATGGTGGCGCAGGGGCGCGCCCATTCGATCATCTTCTGGGGACCGCCCGGCACCGGCAAGACGACCATTTCGCGGCTGTTGTCCACCGCGTTCAATCTCCATTTCGAGCAGTTGTCGGCGGTCTTTTCCGGCGTCGCCGATCTGAAGAAGACCTTCGACGCCGCCCGCCAGCGCCGCCGCATCGGTCAGGGTACGCTGCTGTTCATCGACGAAATCCATCGCTTCAACCGCAGCCAGCAGGATTCGTTCCTGCCGGTGGTGGAAGACGGCACCGTCATCCTGGTCGGCGCCACGACCGAAAACCCGTCGTTCGAGCTCAACGGCGCGTTGCTCTCCCGCGCCCAGGTTCTGGTGCTGCACCGCCTCGACGATGCCGCGCTGGAAACGCTGCTCACCCGCGTCGAAGCCCACACC
>NZ_JBWZET010000056.1:0-2721 GCF_056722145.1 Rhizomicrobium sp.
CGCCCCATGTCCGTCCCCAGGTAGCCAAGGGAGAAGCTTGCGGTGCCGTCGTCGCGCTCACCGGGCGCGCCGTGCGCCAAAGCCTTCGCAAGAGGCGGGCCCTCCCGCCTTTTGGCGTATTTAGGGAGTACCCACAACGACCCGAACGTCGCGATGCGGATAAGGAATGGTGATACCGGCGGCCTTGAAGCGGTCCCACACTTCCAGCAGCACGGCGCTTTTGACGTTGGTGGTGCCGTTCTGCGGATCCGTGATCCAGCAGCGGATTTCGAGGTTGATGGCGCTGTCGCCGAATTCCTTCAGCAGCACGATCGGCGCCGGATTGGCGAGCACGCGCGGCACCGCCCTCACCGCCTCCAGGCACACGGCGATCGCCTGATGCGGGTCGCAGTCGTAGGAGATGCCGACCGGAACATGCAGCCGCAGCGCGGCGTCGGAATAGCTCCAGTTCTCGACCCCGTTCTCGACGAAATAGTCGTTGGGCACCAGGTATTCGATGCCGTCGCGCGTCCGCAGCGTCACATAGCGCGCGCTCATGTTGGTGACCCAGCCGTAGGTCTCCTTGTACTTCAGGATGTCGCCCGGCTTGATGACCTTGCCGACGATCAGCGACAGCCCGGAAACGACATTGGAAACTACCTTCTGCAGGCCGAGCCCGACACCAAGGCCGATGGCGCCGAAGGCGACCGTCAAGGTGGTGAGGTCGACGCCGACGGTCTGCAGCGCGATCATCACCGCGATCACCGGCAGGAATATGCGCAACAACTGGCTGAACAGCACCTGCAGCGAAGGCGTCAGCGCCGGGGTGAGTTCGATGCGGCGCTGAAGAAAGCGATGGAGAAGCTGGGTCAGCCACAGCAGCGCCGCGAGCACCGCCAGCGCGTTGATGGTGCCGAGCAGCGAAACGTGGGTCGTCTTGGTGTCGTAAACAGGTACCCGCCCCAGCCAGGTGACCAGCGGGCGGTAGAGATCGAGGATATTGAGCGCCGCAACCGTGAAACCGGTGATGAAGATCGCCACCGAAACGGCATGGCTTTTCACCGTAAAGGACAACAGCCGGATGCAGATCCAGGCCGACACCAGATCGATTGCAGCATCGGTCAGCGGCAGCCGCAGGTTCATCCCCATCCCGGTCAGTGCTGCGATCCACAGGATGGCGAGCCAGTGCAGCGGAAACGAGATCGTGCCGGCGGTGCGCAGAAAGCTCGCCGCCCACGACTTCGGCAGCCGCGCCGCAAAATGCGTCAATGGCCCGCGCGCCAACCGCGCCAGCCACCACGCCACGGCACCGCCGACGACGATGATCGCCACCTGGGTCAGAAACACCGGCGTCTGGATCTGTTCGAGGATTTTATGCGGCGTCTCCGACAAGAACCGGGCGACGTCCAGGGACTGGAAACTGCCGTTCATGCGGCCCACGCGAATCGTTCCGGCGAATCTTCCATGCTGGCGGCAGACTGTTCAAGCCACGCCGGAACCGTGGGTGCGCCGGCGCATTCCCGCAAGGCACCCCCGGGGGAGAAGCCATGCTGCGCCTGCCGGACGGGCCACGGTGCGACCAGGCCCTGTTCCTCGATATCGACGGCACCCTGCTCGACATCGCGGCGCGCCCCGACGCGGTTGTGGTGCCGCCCGATCTGGTGCCCTCACTGACAGCCGCATCGGCCTTGGTCGGCGGCGCCTTGGCACTGGTGAGCGGGCGGGCGCTGGAAACCATCGACCGGCTGCTGGCGCCGGCAATCCTGCCCGCTGCCGCCGAGCACGGCGCCATCCTTCGCCTCGCCGACGGCCACATCGAACACGGCGTCCGCCGCGTGGTTCCGCCCTCCTGGCGCGAGCACCTCATCGCTGAGACCAAGGATTGGGAGGGGGTCCTGGTCGGCCATAAACACACCAGCGTCGACATTCACTACCGCCTCGCGCCGGAGCGGGAGTCCGAGGTCAGGGCGCTGGTGATGCGGATCGCGGCCGAAGATCCGGCGTTCGAAGTCCTGCCGGCGCGGATGGCATTTGAAATTCGGCCGCGCGGTGCCGACAAGGGCACTGCCATCCGCCGCCTGCTGCAGACGGTTCCCTTCCACGGCCGCGGACCGCTCTTCATCGGCGACGATGTGACCGACGAGGACGGCTTCGTGGCTGTTCGCGAGGCCGGTGGGGTGGCGCTGCAGGTCGGAAGCGATTTCGGTGAGCCCGCCAATGTCCGGCGCTGGTTGGCGGCGTTCGCGGCCGGAACCTGACGCAGTGTCCGCACGTTCCCTCTCGGAAGCCCTGCCCCCGCGGGCGGCACCGGGAGAATACCTGTGGCACGCCTCGTGATCGTATCCAACCGCGTCCCCGAGCCCGGCAAAGGCGCCAAGGCCGGCGGTCTAGCCATTGCCCTCAAGGATGCGATCGAGCCCGGCACACTGTGGTTCGGGTGGAGCGGCCGTCAGGCGGCGCAGTCCAGCGATCAGGCCACCATCACCCGCCACGACGGTATCGACTATGCCACCATCGACTTGTCGGCGGAGGCGTATCAGAATTTCTACGTCGGCTTCGCCAACGGCACGCTGTGGCCGCTGCTGCACTTCCGGCTCGGACTGATGGAATTCCGTCGCGAGCATCTGGCGGGCTATCGCGACGTGAATGCCCATTACGCCCGCGCCCTCGCCCCACAGCTCCGGCCCGACGATCTCGTCTGGGTGCACGATTACCACCTCATCCCGATGGCGAGCGAGCTGC
>NZ_JBWZET010000057.1:0-2647 GCF_056722145.1 Rhizomicrobium sp.
ATGTCTCCGGTGAGATGGTCGGATGTGGCGCCGGTAATGCGCACGCGGACGAAATCGCCTGCTTCGCCGGTGAATGCAACCGGAACAAACGAAGGCGTGCGGCCGAGACCGGGCTTTTCGACCAGCAACGTTTCTTCGCGCCCGATCAGCGTGGAATAGTATTGCTGAAGCGCCTCGGTGCCTTTGGCGCGCAAGCGGGCAGCACGCTCCTTGACGGCGGCGCGGCCCAGTTGCGGCATCTTCGCCGCCGGCGTGCCCTGGCGCGGACTGAACGGGAACACATGCAGCATTGACAAGCCGGCGTCGTCCACCAGCCTCAGGGTGTTGTCGAACATGTCGTCGGTTTCGGTGGGGAAGCCGGCAATCAGGTCGGCGCCAAAGGCGGCGTCGGGGCGCAATTTCCGCACCCTGTCGCAGAACCGGATGGTATCGGCGCGGGAATGGCGGCGCTTCATCCGTTTGAGGATCATGTCGTCGCCCGATTGGGCCGAGAGGTGGAAGTGCGGCATCAGCCGCCCTTCCTCGGCGATCGCCCGCATGAACTCATCGTCGGCCTCAATGGAGTCGATCGAGGATATGCGCAGGCGGTGCAGCTCGGGCACCAGTTTCAGAATCTTGCGCACCAGGGCGCCGAGGCTCGGCGTTCCCGGAAGGTCGTGGCCGTAGCTGGTGAGGTCGACGCCGGTGAGTACGATCTCGCCGTAGCCGCCGGCCGCCAGCCGCCGCGCTTCTTCCACCACCGCGCCCATGCCGACGCTGCGGGAATTGCCGCGCCCGTAAGGAATGATGCAGAAGGTGCAGCGGTGATCGCAGCCGTTCTGCACCTGCAGGAAGGCGCGCGTCCGCCCCTCGAAACATTCGACGAACTGCGCCGCGGTCTCCTTCACCGACATGATGTCGTTGACCTTGACGCGCTCGTTGATGCCGATGGCGTAATTTTTGGCATCGAGCTTGTCGGCGTTGCCGAGCACGAAATCAACTTCCGGCATCTTGGCGTAGCCGTCGGGATCGGTCTGGGCGGCACAGCCGGTGACGATGATGCGCGCGCCGGGCCGCTCGCGCCGGAGCTTGCGGATCTGCTGGCGCGACTGGCGCACCGCTTCGGCCGTAACGGCACAGGTGTTGACGACGACGGTGTTGTCGAGTCCTGCCGTGCGCTCCCGGATCGCCTCCGACTCGTAGGCGTTGAGCCGGCAGCCGAAGGTTATGATGTCGACACTCATTGATGCGCCAGTTCGATCTCGCCGCGATAGGCAAGTGCCGCCGGGCCGGTCATCAGGACGTGGCCGCCATCAAGCGCGATCGCGAGCACGCCGCCGTCGAGCGTCACTGCGCAGCGTTCGCCGATCAGGCCGCGGCGGTGGGCGGCGACGACACTGGCGCAGGTGCCCGAGCCGCAGGCTTGGGTGATGCCGGCGCCGCGTTCCCACACCCGCATGCGCAGGCTTCCGTCGCTGCGCACGCTGACGAATTCGACATTGGTGCGATTGGGGAACATCGGATGGGTTTCGATGCGCGGACCCAACGTCGCGACCGGGGCTGTCTCGGCATCCTCGACGAACAGCACGCAATGGGGATTGCCCATCGACACGGCAGCGCAAGGATAAGTCTCGCCATCGACATTGAGGGCGAAGAGATTGGTGTCCACCGGACGGGCGAGGGGAATGCGGTTCCACAAAAGCTCCGGCGTTCCCATGTCGACGGTGACGAGCCCGCCGCCGGCATCCTGGCAATAAAGCGGTCCTGAGACCGTCATCAGGGTAACGGCGGTCTTGCCGGCTTCATCGAGGAGCAGGCGCGCGACGCAGCGGGCGGCGTTGCCGCACATCTCGACTTCGCCGCCGTCGGCATTGCGGATGCGCATGAAGGCGTCGGCGGTCTCCGAGGGCTCGATCACAATGATCTGATCGCAGCCGACGCCGCGGCGGCGGTCGCCGATCTGCCGCGTGGTCGGCGTGTCGAGCTCAAGCGACTGTTTCCGCGCGTCGAATACGGCGAAATCGTTGCCCAGGCCGTGCATTTTCAAAAACGGGGTCATGGGCCGCTATATAAGCGTCGCCGGGCCGCCGGACTAGAGCCGGGTTGACGGGGACGCCCGACCGGCCCCACTTTTCGCCCGGATTCCCGGGCTGGAGAGTTGTATGCGCCGCGCCGCCGCACTGGTTTTTGCCGCTTTTGCCGCCACCACCGCCGCCGTTGCGGCGCCCCCTCAAGGTAACCCTATGAATGATCCGTATATCTGGCTGGAAGACGTCCATGGCGACAAGCCGCTGGCCTGGGTGAAAGAACAGAATGGCAAGTCGCTCGGCCAGCTCAAGGCCGATCCCGCCTATCAGGCCAATTACGATTTCATCCTCAAGGTGCTGGATGCCAAGGACCGCATCCCCTACGGCGGGGTGGATCACGGCTATGTCTACAACTACTGGCAGGACAAGGAGCACCCCAAGGGCCTGTGGCGGCGCACGACCGTCGCCGATTATGCCAAGGCCGAACCGACCTGGGAGGTGCTGCTCGATCTCGACAAGCTCGCCGCCGACGAGAAGGAGAACTGGGTGTGGAAGGGCACCGCCTGTTCCGGCACCATGAGGCGGTGCCTGGTGCAGCTGTCGCGCGGCGGCGGCGATGCGGTCGTGGTGCGCGAGTTCGA
>NZ_JBWZET010000058.1:0-7016 GCF_056722145.1 Rhizomicrobium sp.
CCCATCGAATGACGGATGCGGTTCAGCCATTTGCGCGGCAGGCCGAGACCGTCGCGGTCGTAGAATTCCGGAATGATCTTATGCTCGAGCACATCGTAAAGGCTCTCGATGTCGATCGCATCGACGCCTTCGGCGGTACCGCCCGAGCCGTCTCCGATCGACCAGCCGACATCTTCGGTGAAGGCTTCGTCCCACCAGCCGTCGAGGGTCGAGCAATTGATGCCGCCATTGACCAGCACCTTCATGCCCGAGGTGCCGCAAGCTTCCCAGGGCCGGCGCGGGGTGTTGATCCAGACGTCGACGCCCTGGGTCATCTCCTGAGCCAGCGAAATGTCATAGTCCTCGAGGAACACGACGTTGCGGCGATAGCGTGGATCGCGGGCAAGATTGATCCATTCCTGGATCATGCCCTTGCCGACGTTGTCGGCGGGATGGGCCTTGCCGGCGACGACGATCTGTACCGGGAACATCGCGTTGTGCAGCAGCTTGTCGAGGCGGGAGAGATCGCGCAGCAGCAGGTTGGGGCGCTTGTATTCGGTGAAGCGGCGGGCGAAGCCGAGGGTCAAGACGTTGGGATCGAGCACGGTGTCGGCCTTCTGCACCTGTTCGAGGTCGAAGCCGCCCTCCCGGAGCTGACGGCCCAAGTGATAGCGGGCATAACGCACCAGACGCTGGCGGCCCTCGCCGCGCATCGCCCACAACTCCTCGTCGGCAATGGTGTCGGGGATCGGCATGCGATCCTTGCCGGTCGGCGTGCGCCAGCGGCCCTTGCCGAGAATCTTGTTCCACACCCGGTCGGAGCCGGCCGAATCCCAGGTCGGGATATGGACGCCGTTGGTGACATAGCCGATCGGCACTTCGCAGCTCGGCCAGCGCGGGAACAGCGGCTGGAAGATGCGCCGGCTGACTTCACCGTGCAGACGTGAGACGCCGATGGTGATGGCCGAGCCGCGCTGGGCCAGGAACGCCATGTTGAACGGCTCGTCGGGATTGTTCTGGTCGGCGCGGCCGAGCGCCAAAACATGCTCGAGCTTGACGCCGCGACCGTGCAAGGCGCCTTCCACATAGGGCAGGTACTTGCGCAGCAGCTCGGCGGGAAAGCGGTCGAAGCCGGCGGCGACCGGCGTATGCGTCGTGAAGACGTTGCCGGCGCGGGTCGCCCACAAGGCTTCCCAGAAATCGAGATTCGACTTGAGCGCCAACTGGCGGGCGCGCTCGATGATGGCGAAGGCGGCGTGGCCTTCGTTGACGTGGCAGATTTCGACTTCGGGATGCAGCGCCTCGATCACCCGCCAGCCGCCGACGCCGAGCACGATTTCCTGCATCAGGCGCAGTTCGGGGCCGCCGCCATAGAGTTTCGCGGTGATGCCGCGATCGAGCGGCGAGTTGACCGGATCATTGGAGTCGAGGAGATACAATGTGACGCGGCCGACCGTCGCTTTCCAAACCCGCAGGTGAACGACGCGGCCCGGCATTTCGAGGCCGATCCGAAGCCAGCCGTCTTCCGGCAGAATCACCGGCTCGACCGGCAGCGCCGAAGGTTCGTTGTAGGGATAGAACTCCTGCTGCATGCCGCGCCCGTCGATAAGCTGGCGGAAGTAGCCTTCCTGATACAAGAGGCCGATGCCGATCACCGGGATGTCGAGATCCGACGCCGATTTCAGCACGTCGCCGGCCAGAATACCGAGACCGCCGGCATAGATCGGCAGCGCCGAACCGAGGCCGAATTCCATCGAGAAATAAGCGACGCCGCCGAGCTGTTCGGCGCGGCCGGTATCGCGGAACCAGCCGGGCGTATTGAGATATTCGTTGCGGGCGTTGACGAAGCCGTTGAGCTTGTCCACGAACTTCGGGTCCTGCGCCAGCTGCTTGAGGCGCTCGCGGCTCGCCCCCTGCAACACCGTCCAGGGATTGAGCGTGCGCTCCCACAGCTTCTCGTCGATGTGACCCCAAATGGCGTCGCCTTCGTGGCTCCACGTCCAGCGCAGGTCGAGCGCGATCTGCTGCAAGGCGGCGATTTCACTGGGCAGTTCGAGAAGCGGGATGGTGACCATGGCGGGGTTCCGAAATTCCTGTCGAAGGGCTGATGAGCCGGATCGGGGGCGAGCCAATCCGGCCCCCACGGAATACTTCGCCGATTTTTATTAAAATTGTACCGGACACAAGGCGATTTCCGCAGAAAACCTGGACGGAAAGGGTAAACGAGTTCTTAACGAGCAGCCTGCTCCCACCCCTGCCCAAAAAACAAGCCCCCGCGGAGGCGAGCCATGGCTGAGGCTGAAATGGTAGGTTGTGCGAACGCCGTTCGGATAAATCAGGATGTTCGGCGGCGAAAGCAACTCTTCACCACAGTCGCCAAACCCAAGCTGCGCGTGGGCTCCGGTTCGCCCATGAAAAAACCTCCCCCCGCGGGTTCGCAGAGGGAGGCTTTCATTCAAACGCGATGTGTCAGATCAGACCTTCTGGCACTGCGCGACGATCGATTCGATCAGTTCCTGCTTGCCGGACACCGGCTTCGGGTCGAGCTTCTTCTCGGCCGCGATGTCGGCGAGCTGCGCCAGGCTGTACTTGCCTTCGGCGATTTCCTTGCCGAACGGGGTCGACCAGCCGGCATAGCGGGCGGCCTTGGCGTCGGCCAGGCGCTTGTCCTTGATGATCGCTTCGGCCGACAGCACGGCGCGGGCCAGCGTATCGATGCCGGCGATGTGCGCGACGTAGAGGTCGTTGATGTCGATCGACTGACGGCGCAGCTTGGCGTCGAAGTTGCAGCCGCCGGTGGCGAGGCCGCCGTTCTCGAGGATCGGCAGGAACGCGACCGACAGGTCCTGGGCGTTGTTCGGGAACTGGTCGGTATCCCAGCCCGAGCGCGGATCGCCGCGGTTGATGTCGAGCGAGCCCATGATGCCGAGCGCGTAGGCGGTCGAGACTTCATGCTCGAAGTCGAGGTTCGCCAGCGTGGCGTGGTTGACTTCGATGTTGACCTTCACCTCCTTCTCGAGGCCGTTCTTCTGCAGGAAGCCGAAGACGGTGGCGGTGTCGCGGTCGTACTGGTGCTTGGTCGGCTCGAACGGCTTCGGCTCGATCAGGATCGTGCCCTTGAAGCCGATCTTGTGCTTGTGCTCGACGACCATGTTGAGGAAGCGGCCGAAGTGCGCCAGTTCCGCCTTGAGGTCGGTGTTGAGCAGGGTGTCGTAGCCTTCACGGCCGCCCCACAAGACGTAGTTCTCGCCGCCGAGACGGTGGGTGGTCTCCATGATCGCGCGCACCTGGGCGGCGGCATAGGCGAACACGTCCGGGTTCGGGTTGGTGGCGGCGCCGGCCGCGAAACGCGGATGGCTGAACAGGTTCGCCGTGCCCCACAAGAGCTTGACGCCGGTCTGCGCCATCTTTTTGGCGAAGACGTCTTCGATGTGCTTGAGGTTGTCGATGTGCTCGCCGAGCGTATGGGCTTCGGCAATCGCGTCGAGGTCATGGAACGCGAAATAGGGCGTGCCCAGACGGGTGAAGAAATCGAACGCCGCATCGGCCTTCTGCTCGGCCAGGGCGCGGGTCTCGGTGCCGCCCCACGGACGGTCCCAGGTGCCGCCGCCGAACATGTCGGCGCCGAACGAGGCGAACGAATGCCAATAGGCAACGGTCAGGCGCAGCCAGTCGCCCAGCTTCTTGCCGAGGACGACGCGGTCCTTGTCGTAGACCTTGTAGGCCAGCGGATTGGTGCTATCGGGACCTTCGTACTTGATCGGTCCTACTTCCGAAAAAATGCTCATTTGCCAAACTCCCTGAAAGAGGATTTGAGGTTCTTGTACAGGTCCACGAACAGGGCCCGCCGCGGCGCCATTTCGGCCTGGAGCGCGGGCACAGGTTCAACGACTCGCGACACCTTGGGTGCCGTGCACACGGTCACCGGATCTTCTCCGGTATCGGCCAGCCGGCCAAGCCGGGCTGCACCAAAAGCACCGCCCACTTCGCCGCCTTCGCGGTAGGTGAGCGGAATATCGAGCGCCGATGCGAGCATCGGGCCCCAGAACGGCAGCCGCGCGGCGCCGCCAACGACGGTGGTGTCATTGATGGTCGATCCGGCTTCGCGCAACACATCGATGCCGTCGGCAAAGGCAAAGGCGACGCCTTCGAGCACCGCATAGGCGAGATCGGCCTGGGTGGTGTCGGCGCCGAGGCCGAAGAACACGCCACGGGCATAGGGATCATTGTGCGGCGTGCGTTCGCCGCTGAGATAGGGCAGGAAAATCGGCGTCGTCTTCTTGAGGCCGCGACGCTCGGCGCCCGCCACCGTTTCGACCACGTCGTTGATGCCGGTGAGGTTGGCGACCCAGTCGATCGCCGACGCCGCCGTCAGGATCACCGCCATCTGGTGCCAGACGCCCGGAATGCAATGGCAGAACGCGTGCGCCGCTTTCTCCGGGTTGGGACGGAACTGGTCGTTGACGACGAACAGCACGCCCGAGGTGCCGAGCGACAGGAACGCCTGGCCCGGCGCCACGACGCCGACGCCGACGGCCGAGGCCGCATTGTCGCCGCCGCCACCCGCCACCACGACCTGCGGCAGGCCGAGTTCCTCGGCCGCTTCCGCGGTCAGCTTGCCGGTCGGCGCGGTGCCTTCCACCGCCCTCGGCATGTTCTCGCGGGAGAGATCGGTCGCCTTCAACATATCGTCCGACCAGTCGCGCTTGCCGACATCGAGCCAGAGCGTACCGGCGTTGTCGCTCATGTCGCCGGCCTTCTCGCCGGTGAGCTTGAGGCGGACATAGTCCTTCGGCAGCAGCACAGTCTTCACCTTGGCGAAGACGTCGGGCTCATGATGCTTGACCCACAACAGCTTCGGCGCGGTGAAGCCCGGCATCGCGATATTGCCGGTAATGGCGCGGGCGCGCGGCTCGATCTTTTCGAGCTCGGCGCATTCGGCGCCGGAACGGCCGTCATTCCACAGAATCGCCGGACGGAGCGGCTTGTCGGCTGCGTCGAGCAGCGTGGCGCCGTGCATCTGGCCCGACAGGCCGATGCCCTTGACCGCCTGGCGGCCCTTTTCCGGCAGTGCCCGAACCGCCGCGACGGTCGCCCGCCACCACGCATCGGGATTCTGCTCCGACCACAACGGATGCGGTCGCTCGACCGCAAGCGGGGCCGAACCCTGCGCAAAAAGTTGTCCCTGGTCGTCCATCAGGACGGCCTTCACACTGGATGTGCCGATATCGATGCCGAGATACATCGTTCCTGTTGCTCCCCGTTCCAGCCGGTTTGTCCGGTTGGGATTATCTGAGTACGCTTGTCGGATTACTTGGTAGCGTTATCATACACCGGAACAGACCAACGCCAAAAGACAAATTAGCGCTCCCCGCTGAATTTGTCATATGCGCCGAGGCCTCAGAAAACGTAAGTAAATCAGTCCAGCAGCGCCTCAAAATTCTCGTAAGCGGCGAGCATCGCAGCCGTGAACTGGGCGTTCTCCACAAGCTCCGCGGGGAACACCTCGCGGACCGCCAGAAACTTCGGCACGTCCACCGCCGCGACCCCGGTCAGGCTGCGCCCGATCTCCAAGAGGTTGTCGTTCAGCGGGTCCTGCAGAGCGATCCCGGCCTTGGCCTGACGGCCAATAAAGCGCATCCAGGCGCCAAGCGAGATGGTGAAGCGGCGGATCGGCCGGCCACCCTTCAAGGCATCCTGGAGCGGCCCGAGAATGCGATAGGGCAGCTTCTGCGAGCCGTCGGAGGCGATCTGGATCAGCTTGTGAGTCAGCGCCGGATTGCGGAAGCGATCCAACAGATCGCTGATATAGGCATTGAAGTTGAGGCCCGGCGTCTTGTGCAGGGTCGGCACGATGTCTTCGCGCATCATGAGTTCGACGGCGTGGGCGAGCTTGGCATCCGCCATCGCTTCGCCGACCGAGTCGCGGCCGCGCATCAGGCCGGCATAGGCGAGCGTCGAATGGGCGCCGTTGAGAAGGCGCAGCTTGGCGAATTCGTAGGCAGCGACGTCTTTCGTCATCATGACGCCGACGGACGCCAGATCGGGGGCGCCCTCGCCGAGCTGGTCTTCCACCACCCACTGCAGGAAGGCTTCGCGCTGCACCGGCGCTTCGCAGCGCAGACCGGTTTCGCGCGCGATACGCTCGATCAGGTCCGGCGTCGCGGCCGGCGTGATCGAATCGACCATGGTGGACGGGAACGTGACGTTGTCGACGATCCAGGCAAGCAGATCCTTGTCGCCGCGCGCCTCGGCAAACTTGAGCACGGCGCCGTGCAGCTTGTGGCCGTTCATCACCATGTTGTCGCAAGACACCGGCACGAACGGAACCATGCCGGCGGCCTTGCGGCGCGCGAGGCCTTCGGTGATCCAGCCGATCAGCGTGCCCGGCGTGGTGGGATGTTCGAGATCGGCTTTGACGGCCGGATTGTTGAGATCGAGTTCGCCCTTACCGTCGAGGTAATAGCCTTTTTCGGTAACCGTCGAGGTGACCAGCTTCACATTGGGATCGAGCAGACGGGCAAAAATCGCATCGGCCTGGCCGTGCGCCTTGAGATATTCGGTGTGCGAACCAACCACGCGATAGCGGATTTCGGCATCCAGCTCCGCGACCATGTAGAGATTGTCCTGAACGGCGGCGTTTTCCATCAAACCGTTCGGCATCAACTCGGCGCCGGAGATCGCCCAGCGCGGATCCGAAGCAAGCAGCGAGTCGAAATAGCAGGCCTGGTGACCGCGGTGGAATGCACCCGGTCCGAAATGCACGATACCGATCGTGGTCTTGCTACGATCGTATTTCGGCACGACGACGCCCGGCTTAGCGAGCGACAAGGTCTTGGTCGAAAGGCGGGGCGCGTTGGCGTGGGGCGTGTTCATGGACGCGCCTTTTACACCACCGAAAGCCCCTCCTGCGAGGGGAAACGCTCGCGGCGTGGTGCCGCTAACATAAAAATGAAGACAGCGCTGTCGGGACCTTTTGCAAGCATAGCGCGATCACGAAAAAAAGCGGCGCACCCCGCTCTGGGATACGCCGCAGC
>NZ_JBWZET010000059.1:0-2287 GCF_056722145.1 Rhizomicrobium sp.
ATGTGGATGCTCTCGGCTTCCAGACGCTTCAGGTGCGAAACTACAGGTGAACTGGTGGACAAATCAGGGACCCCCGGCTATTTTCCGTGAAATAGGCCAGTTGGTACCAAAATTCAAGCGCTTCAAACCGCTCGCGCGCAAGCCGGCAGCAAAAAGCCGCCTCGCGGCGGCCTCGTTACAATTCAGCGGATATAGAAGAAATGGGGAAACCTCCCGCACGCTTCAAGGGGAGTTTTCCCGGTGCGACAAACTGAACAAAACAAGTACAAATCAATCCCTTGGCGCCGGAGGCACTGAGACCGACGCGCATTCGCTCCGTTTCGCCGCACTCAGCCGCCGCGAGGGGGACACCGAGGGCGGCTTAGTCTTTCGCCGTCAGGCCGTAGAAATTCTCGTAGCGGGCGATGTCATCGGCGCCAAGGTAGGGACCCGACTGCACTTCGATCAGGCGCAGCGGCTCCTTGCCTGGATTCTCGATGCGGTGCTTTTCGCCCAGCCCGATGAAGGTCGACTGGTTCTCGTGCAGGATCGTCGTCTTGTCGCAGCAGGTGACGCGGGCGGTGCCTTCCACCACGATCCAGTGCTCGGCACGGTGATGGTGCATGTGCTGGCCGATGCGCCCGCCCGGCTTGATCATGATGTGGGTGACGAGGAAGTTGTCGCCGCGATCGACCACCTCATAACTGCCCCACGGGCGGAACACGACGGTGTGCTCCATCGGCTCGGTGCGGTCGGCCGCCTTCAACTTGTCGACGATCGCCTTGACATCCTGGGCATGGCCCTTGTCGGCGACCAGCACCGCGTCCTTGGTGGCGATGACGACGAGATTTTCGACGCCCACCATCGCCGTCAGGGTGCGTTCGCTGTGGACGAACGAGTTGGCGGTATCGTGCACCACCACGTCGCCCTGCAGCACATTGCCGGCGGCGTCCTGGGGGCGAATTTCCCACAGCGACGACCACGAGCCGACGTCGTTCCAGTCGATATTGCACGGTACCACCGCGGCGCGGGTGGTTTTTTCCATCACCGCGTAGTCGATGGAGATGTTCGGCGCCTCGCCGAAGCTGGCGGCATCAAGGCGGACAAAATCGAGATCGCGGGAGGCTTTCGCCACTGCCTCGCGTACCGGCGGCAGGATGGCGGGAGCGTGTTTTTCCAGCTCTTCCAGCATCACGTCGGCGCGGAACACGAACATGCCGCCGTTCCAGAAATAGGTGCCCTCGGCGACATAGCGCGCCGCGGTGATGACGTCCGGCTTCTCGCGAAATGCCTTCACGGCGAAAGCGCCGTCGGCGGCCGCAAGCGGTTCGCCGCGTTCGATGTAGCCGTAGCCGGTTTCCGGCGCCGTCGGCTCGAGACCGAAGGTGACGATGCTGCCCGCTTCGGCCGCCTTGACCGCGACCGCGAGCGCCGCCTGAAACGCCGGTTCGTCGCCGACGACGTGATCGGAGGGAAACAGCGCCACGATCGCTTTCGGGTCGTTTTCGCCGGCGATCAGCGCGGCAACGGCGGCGGCGGGGGCGGTGTTGCGGCCCATCGGCTCGAGCACGATGGCGCTCGGCGTCAGGCCGATGGCGTGCATCTGCTCCGCCACCAGGAAGCGGTGATCGTCGTTGCAGATCAGGATCGGCGCCGCGGCGTTCGGCAGGCGTACGCGGGCGACGGTTTCCTGGATCATGGTGTGCTCGCCGTGCAGCGGCAGCAGTTGCTTGGGCAACGAGCCTCGCGACAACGGCCATAGCCGCGTGCCCGAACCGCCCGAAAGGATCACCGGAAAAATCGTCATGCCGAAAACACCCTACCTTTTTCGCGCCCGCACCTTAGATCGTCAGCACCCGTAATGGAATTACCTTTGGTTACAAGTTTAGCACCAGCGCCGCTTCCACGGAGGCGAGAAAGCCGTGATCCGGGCGCGGACGATCGTCCTGCAACCGCCCCTCGAGTTCGAGGCGCCAGCGCTGCGCGCTGAATGGCAGCGACAATCGCGCCACGCCGATATTCACGGTGATCGGCGCGGCGGTGACGGCATTGCCATAAGGATTGGCGGCGGTCGAAATTGCCGCACGGTGATAGGTCAGCGTCAGACTGCGGCCGGCCGTGTCGGTGAATTCGCCCTGCACCGATAACAGCCGGCTGTCGCTGTCGAGACTGAAACCGAGGGTGCGGCCGCGATAGCGCATGCCATCGACGTAATCATAGTTGTTGTAGGCAATGCCGTGCATCAGCGTACCGCCGAACAGGTTTTCGGTGGCGACGCTGTCGGTATATTCCACGGTCAATCGCCCGA
>NZ_JBWZET010000060.1:0-2152 GCF_056722145.1 Rhizomicrobium sp.
GAACATCGTCGAGATCCGCAAGCCGGAAATCGACGCCAAGCTCGTCGCCCAGGGCATTGCCGATCAGCTCGTTCGCCGTGTCGCATTCCGTCGTGCCATGAAGCGCGCGATGCAGTCGGCGATGCGCCTCGGTGCCGAAGGCATCAAGGTGGTCTGCGGCGGTCGTCTCGGCGGCGCCGAAATCGCCCGTGTCGAGCAGTATCGCGAGGGCCGCGTGCCGCTGCACACGCTGCGCGCCAACATCGACTATGCCGAAGCCGAGGCGCTGACCACCTACGGGGTGATCGGCATCAAGGTGTGGGTGTTCAAGGGTGAAATCCTTGGTCACGACCCGATGGCCCAGGACCGGCTGATGATGGAGGCTCAGACCTCCGGCGTCCGCCCGGCGCGCTAAGGCAGAGTAAGAACGATGCTGCAACCGAAGAAGACCAAGTTCCGCAAGATGTTCAAGGGACGCATCCATGGCGACGCCAAGGGTGGGACCGACCTGAACTTCGGCTCGTACGGCCTGAAGGCGCTCGAGCCTGAGCGGATCACCGCCCGCCAGATCGAAGCGGCCCGCCGCGCGATCACCCGCCACATCAAGCGCCAGGGCCGCCTCTGGATCCGCGTCTTCCCGGACGTTCCGGTCTCGAAGAAGCCCGCCGAAGTCCGTCAGGGCAAGGGCAAGGGCTCGATCGAATACTGGGCCGCGCGCGTGAAGCCGGGCCGGATCCTGTACGAGCTCGACGGCGTTGCCGGCCCGCTGGCCGCGGAAGCGTTCAGCCGCGCCGCGATGAAGCTGCCGATCAAGACCAAGGTCGTCGCCCGCCTCGGCGACACCACGCACCTGGGAGGCGAATAATGGCCAAGACCGCTGACCTGCGCGCCAAGAGCGACGACCAGCTGACCGCCGACCTCGCGGACCTGAAGAAGGAGGCGTTCAACCTCCGCTTCCAGGCGGCGACCAACCAGCTCGAACGCCCGGCCCGCATCAAGGAAGTGCGCCGCGACATCGCCCGCATCAAGACGCTCCAGACCGAGCGTTCCGCGGCCGCCAAGGCGTAAGGAGACACACGATGCCCAAGCGTATCCTGATCGGGACCGTGGTGTCCGACAAGACCGACAAGACCGTCGTGGTCAAGGTCGAGCGCAAGGTGAAGCACCCGCTCTACGGGAAGATCATCCGCCGTTCGAAGAAGTACCACGCCCACGACGAGGCCAACGCCTACAAGACCGGCGAGACCGTCCGCATCGAGGAGACCGCCCCGGTCTCCAAGCTCAAGACCTGGAAGGTCATCGAGCGGGTGACGGCGGGCAAGACCGCCGCGGTCGAAGCCGACGTCTGAGCCAAGCCACTGATTTGGAACTGCCGGACTGGTTCCGGCAAGCCGATTGAGAAGGAACCGGATCTATGATCCAGATGCAATCCCAGCTTGAGGTCGCTGACAACAGCGGCGCCAAGCGCGTCCAGTGCATCAAGGTGCTGGGCGGATCGAAGCGCCGGACCGCCGGCGTGGGCGACATCATCGTCGTCTCCATCAAGGAGGCGCAGCCGCGCGCCAAGGTCAAGAAGGGCGACGTTCACCGCGCGGTGATCGTGCGGACCCGCAAGGACGTGCGTCGTCCTGACGGTTCGGTGATCCGCTTCGACACCAACGCTGCCGTGCTGATCAACAAGAACGCGGAGCCGATCGGCACGCGTATCTTCGGCCCCGTGGTTCGCGAACTGCGCGCCAAGGGCTACATGAAGATCATCAGCCTTGCTCCGGAGGTGCTGTGATGTCGGCCTCGAAGATCAAGAAGGGCGATAACGTGATCGTCCGTTCGGGCAAGGACAAGGGCCGTACCGGCACCGTCCTCGCCGTGCTGCCCAAGGAAGGCAAGGTTCTGGTCGCCGGCGTGAACATCGCCGCCCGTCACCGCAAGCCGAGCCAGGCCAACCCCCAGGGCGGCATCGACCGTCGCGAGGCGCCGATGGCGATCTCGAAGGTGGGTCTGGTCGATCCGAAGTCGGGCGTCGCGACCCGCGTGCGCTTCGAGCTGAAGGATGGCAAGAAGGTCCGCGTTGCTGTCAAGTCGGGGGAGACCATCGATGGCTGACACCTACACTCCGCGCTTCCGCAAGCTGTACGACGAGAAGGTCGTTGCGGCGATGACCGAGAAGTTCGGC
>NZ_JBWZET010000061.1:0-5779 GCF_056722145.1 Rhizomicrobium sp.
GATTTCGACGTGATCTTCCTGCGCAACGTGCTGATCTATTTCGATCGCGCGACGCAGAAGAGCGTCTTGACCCGGCTGACGGCGCATCTGCGCCCGGGCGGGTACCTGTTCCTCGGACATTCGGAGACGCTGGCGGGCAGCGGCCTGCCGCTCGATCAGGTCACCAGCACCGTCTTCGTGCGGCGCTGACCACTCAATTCGGGAGAAAATCATGGCGTTCTTGAACTGGAATCCGGGCTTCAGCGTCGGCGTCAAAATGTTCGACCAGGAACACATGGGCCTGATCGCGATCATCAATGAGCTGCACGACAAGATGCACGCCGGACAGGGCAAGGACGTGCTCGGCGCCATCGTCAAGAAGCTGATCGACTACACCGTGCGCCATTTTGAGCACGAGGAAATCGAACTGAAGCGCCACGGCTATCCCGAGTTGCGCGATCATAAGGCGCAGCACGAGACGCTGAAGCAAAAGGTCGCCGAATTCCACAACCGCCTGACCATCGGCTACAACGGCCTGATCGCCATCGAAATGCTGAGATTCCTGAAATCCTGGCTGGAACAACATATCCAGCAAGAGGACAGGGCTTACGGCAAATTTCTCAACGCCAAGGGAGTCCGGTGACGATCGGTCGGCGCTCGTGCGGGGCTGTTGGCGATACCGCGAGGCGGTTCGCGCGGTCGGAATGTTGTGCGGTTGCAGGATCAGCTGTAAGGCCTATTGCATACTTGAGCCGCGCCGCGCCGGTCGCGATAATGCGCGCTTGGATTCGGCGAGGCCGTGCGTTTGAACAGCGTGACCCATCAGGCAGGCGTGATCGCCTATCGCATCGTGGACGGTGCCGGCGAAGTGCTGCTCATCACCTCGCGCGAGACGCGACGCTGGATCATCCCCAAAGGCAACATCGGGCGGGGCAAGACGGCGCCTGAAGCGGCCGCTCTGGAAGCCTACGAAGAGGCCGGCGTACGCGGAACGATCGCCAGCGAAATCCCGCTCGGCTTCTACACCTATTTCAAGCGGCGCCCCGACGACAGCACCTATCCGGTGAGCGTCGAGGTCTATCTCCTCAAAGCCGAGCGCCAGGCCAAGAAATGGCCCGAAAAGGGCACGCGCAAGCTGGTCTGGCTGCCAGTCAAGGACGCCATCCGCAAGATCGAGGAGCCCGGCGTCATACCGCTTCTAAGGCGCGTCGGCGAACTGATCCCGGCCTGACAAGGACACCGTGGCGTCTGGCGGAGGGTCCCGGCCGGCCTATGCTGACGCGGTCGCCCGATTCGCGCGAGGCCGCCGCCATGCCCGCTTTCAGCCGCCGCCGCTTCCTGATCGCCTCCGGCGCCCTGCCGCTGGTGAGCGCCGACGCCGCCCCGCACGATCCCTCGCTGATCGCCATCCCCGACGAAAACTGGCGCCTCGTCCTCGACCGCGCGGCGGAGTGGAAAACCGACGACGTCTTCCTGCCCGCCGACGTGCGCCTCGACAAATTGCCGATGCACAATCCAAGCGGCGGCTGGGGCATGCTCGACGACGGCCTCGCCGTCATTTTGCCGACCACCGTGGAGCAGCATCACTGGGGCCAGTTCGGCACCCGGCCCTACAACTCCGCCGAATATCGCTATGCCGACGACGATCCGGTGCCGCAGAATGGCGCCTATATCGGCGTGTCGTGGTGGGTGAAGGATGTCGACATCCCGGCAGCGGCGCATGGCAAACGCGCCATCCTGACCGTGCGCGGAGCGCGGCTGCGCGCCGAGGTGTTCCTCAACCAGAAACTCGTCGGCTACAGCCTTCTCGCCGAGCTGCCGTTCGATTGCGACCTCACCCATGCGATCAAGCCGGGCAAGACCAACCAACTCGCCATCCGCATCACCAATCCGGGCGGGCGCTACGACTGGAAGGATTCCGGCACCGTCAGTTGGGGCAAGGTGAAATTCTATCCCGGGCATGGCTTCGGCGGCCTCGATCGCGGGCTGTCCATCGCCCTCGTTCCGCTCGACGCCCATATCGCCGACGCCTGGGTGCTCAACACCCCCGAGCCGCGGGTGGCGACGGCCTTCATGGACGTCGCGCCGGCGTTCCGCCTGAAAATGGGCGACTGGCTGAAGGCCAAAGCGTCGGCCACGCTGTTCGAGGCGGCGAGTGGCAAACCAGTGGCGGCGAACATCCGTGTCGAGACGGTCGAACGCAAAGGCGAGCGGCTCCTGGTACGCCTGTCGATCGCCGCGCCGGAGGCGAAGCTGTGGGATTTGCGGACGCCGACGCTCTATCGCCTGCGCCTGCGATGGGACAAAGCCGTGCGCGAGGTCCGCTTCGGCTTCCGCTGGTTCGCGCCGGAGGGCTTCGGCCGCGACGCCGTATTCAAGCTCAACGGCAAGCGGATCAAGGTTTATTCGGCGATTTCGTGGGGCTATTGGGGCTTCAACGGCTTGTGGCCGACGCCCGAACTGGCGCAGCGCGAGGTCGAGACGGCGAAAACGCTGGGACTCAATTGCCTGCACTTCCACCGCAACCTCGGCCGCTCCGAGGTACTCGACCGCCAGGACGAGATGGGCCTGCTGAGGGTAATGGAACCGGGCGCCGGCCGCGGCGCCATCGCGGGCAATGACAAGACCCCGGCCGACAAATTCGCCCGCGATTATGAAGTGGCGCGCTCAGTCGGCATGGTCAAGGCGTTCCGCAGCCATCCCAGCCTTGTTCAGTACACGCTGCAAAACGAGATTGACGGCGATCTCGCCAATCCCGATCTCGAAGCGGTGATGGCGGCGATGCGCGAGGCCGATCCCAGCCGCACGGTGCTGCTCAACGACGGCTTCGTCGGCCGCGGCGCGGCGCAGGCCATGTTCCGCCCGTACGACGCCGTTTTCCACCGTTCCGACAAAGAACCGTTCGCCGGCTGGTGGGTCAATCACCAGGGCGCCGGCGATCAGTGGGTCGACGCCTTTTATCAGGACAAGGACAATTTCATCCATCGCCAGCCCGAAAGGCGCGCCATCGTCGAATTCGGCGAGATGGAAGGCTGCGCGGTGGGCGACAATCACACTCTGGAAACGGCCGAAATCCTTGCCCACGGCGGCAAAAGCTACGATCTCGAAGATCATCGCGCCGTGGTGGTCGGCACCAACGAATTCCTCGAGCGCGCCGGTTTTCGCCACAGCTTTGCCACCGCCGAAGCGCTTTACCGTGCCATCGGCAAGAAGCAGTACGATTCCTGGGCGAATTATCTCGAAAACATCCGCATCGGCGATTCCGTCGACATGGCCTGCATTTCGGGCTGGGAATCGACGGCGGTGGAAAACCATTCCGGCATCGTCTCGAACCTGCGCCATTGCCATGGCGATCCGGCGCTGATCCGCGCCAGCCTGTTGCCGGTGCGCCCGGTCGCCAAGCAGCGCAAGCTCGCTTACGCGCTCGGCGAAAAGGCGGTGCTCGATCTTTGGCTGCTCAACGACACCGATGCGCCGGTGACGGGCCCACTGACGCTCAGCGTGGAAGCGCCCGACGGTACCCGCCGCGAGGTGACGCGCCAGCCGGCCCCGCCGCATGTGCCGGGACAGTTCAGTTATCTGCTCGCGGAAAACGTCGTCACGCCGGCCTTCGAACGCGAAGGCCTGCATCGCATCCGCTTCGAACTTGACGGTGTGCCCGCCTTCACGCGCGAAGTCTGGGTCACCGACGCCAAACTGCCGCTCGACCATTCCACCCGCATCTCGGTCGCCGGCATCGCCAAATCGCTGCGCACCAGGCTCGATGCGGTCGCCGATCTCGAAATCGAGGAATTCTCCGGCTGGGGCTGCGACGGCATCGTTGCCTCGGGGCTGACGACCGACGAGATCGCCCGCCGCCCGGTTGGCGAAGAGACCGGCAACGAAACCCGGCCGAAGACCGGCAAACCGGCGCCGGTCGCAGGCGCGCTGCCGCAATGGGTGCTGGAGGCGGTCAAGGACGGCATCCCGCTGATCGCCATCGTGCCCGATGATGGCCTTGCCGATGGCGTCGCCAAGCAACTCGCGGGGCTCGGCCTCTTCAGCTATTCCGGACAGGTCGGCGATTTGCGCGCGCCATGGATGGGCAACTGGAATTTCCTCAAGCGCCATCCGCTGACCGCCGGAATTCCCGCCGACATGGCCGCGGGCGTGCTGCACCAAATCCCCGGCAAGGAGTCGAACGGGTTGATCGTGGAAGGCGACAATCTGGAGGTCATCGCCGGCTACAGCCGCGACCACGACCGCCGCGTCGGCGCCGCCAGCTTCATCGCCCGCAAGGGCCGCATGCGCGTCCTCGTCCATCGCCTGCCCGACATGGCCAAACCGCTGCAGACACGCTGGTTGCGCAACGCGATCAATTGGCTGGCGTGAACATGGTGCGTGCTTCGCGGGCCGGCCAAGTCGAAATGTCGACCAATCCGCAGACGGCATTCGAAGGATAACGGCCTCTAAACCAGCCGCACTTCGGCGACCAGGCTGTAGCCGCCGCCCCAGACGGTCTTGATGTAAGTCGGGTTCTTGGAATCCGGCTCGATCTTTTTGCGCACCCGGCTGATCAGATTGTCTATGGAACGGTCGAAAGCCGAGGCTTCGCGCCCCTGGGTCAGATCGAGCAGCTGGTCGCGCGACAACACGATGTGCGGCCGCTCCAGGAACGCCAGCAACAGATTGAACTCGCCGGTGGAAAGCGGCACCACCTCGCCGTCGTCGCCAACCAGCTGACGGGCGCCGGTCTTCAGCTTCCAGGTGCCGAACTGCATCGTCTTCTGAACCGGGAGACGGCGCGAACGCGGCACCGATTGGGCCCGGCGGATCACCGCTTTGGTGCGGGCGAGCAACTCGCGCGGAGCGAACGGTTTGACCACATAATCATCGGCGCCCATCTCGAGCCCGATAATCCGGTCGGTCTCTTCTGACTTCGCCGACAACAGAATGGTCGGGATGTCGAGCTTCTCCCGGATAGAACGGCAGAGCGACAAGCCGTCCTCGCCTGGCATCATGATGTCGAGAATGATGAGATCGAACTTGTAGCGGCTGAGAAGATGACGAGCCTCGAGCGCATGGCTCGCCATGGTCACGCGGAAGCCATTGCGCTGCAGATAATGGCCGAGAGGATCGCGGACGCTGCGTTCATCCTCCACCAAGAGAATATGATAGCCCTCATCCGGCTTCTGGGTGCTTTCCTGGCCGTCCACAGGTTGGGTCGTCATGCATTGCTCCGACGTGGGGACAACGGCCGCACGACGCACCTTCTGATGCGTACCTCAGTTCCGTCCGCCGCACTGTACATCCGCTGCCCTCCGGCACCCGCGAGGCGCTTCGTCGCCCGCCAATGTCCGAAGCCCCATCTTCCTAACCCCGCCTCGTTCCGTAAAGCATGGAGAAAATAACGCCACGACATGCATTGTATCAAACCGTCGCAATGCAGAGTCCCACTGCAAATCCCGACACGATTGCCGCCTTACGCCGAGTTCACGAGCGCGAAGACAGTGAAAACATAGAGTTGGTGCCGATCGGCAGGAATTGCCCTCACGGGGTAAGCATTGCCCGATTTCTCTCAAAACTGTCCCCGACACAATTGTGTGACGCCGGATTCCGCCGAATCGCCACGGCCCAACTGGCATGCGGTCTGCTTTTCCGCAGATGCCGATCCGCATGCCGCGGACGGCTCTCTATAGGAGACTCTCCATGTCCATAGATGGCATTGGCGCGAGCGGATCGGGGCTATCCCAGATCTTATCGCGCATGCTTAGCAGACTGGACACGACGTCGACCTCGACCACGACGGCCGATACGACAT
>NZ_JBWZET010000062.1:0-9517 GCF_056722145.1 Rhizomicrobium sp.
TCGGCGCGCAAGTTCGCCGACAACGTCGCCACCATGGCCGATCCCGGCCGCAGCTATCGCGACAAGCTGCGCGACGTGGAACGGGTGGGTTCCGCCGATGCCAAGCGCGCGCTCGCCGAGGAATGCATCAATCGCGGCATGTTCAAGGAGGCGATCGATCTCTATCAGAGCGCCATGCAAGGCCCGATCGGCGCCGGCGATCCGACGCTGCTGAAGGGGCTGGCGCGGGCCAAGCTGCTGGCGGGAGACCATGCCGGAGCATTGACCGCGTTCGAGCAGCTGCGCGCCATGGACCGTGCCGCCTTCGATGCCGACACCGAACTCGATTATGCCCGGGCGCTGGAAGGCGTCGGGCGGACCGATGCGGCGCTGCGCCAGTACGAGGCGGTGGTGCCGCGCTACCCCGGCGAAGAGGCGCGCTGCCGCTTCGCCCTGTTCCTCAAGCAGCGCGGCCAGGGCGAACGCGCCCAGAAGCTGTTCCACGAGATCATCGACAACGTCAAACACGCCCCCGGCTACTACCGCTCGCGCCAGCGCGAATGGTACCGCATCGCCAAGGACCAGGTTGGGTGAACCGTCTGAGGCGAGCTTCTACCGGGGCGGCGTGTAGCGGTAGTCGATACCGACGGTCTGCAGGAACGTCTCCACGGCGGCGCGCTGGTAGGCGATGCGGCGGTCGAGCGGCAGGTTGCGCCAGGTTTCGACGCAGAAGCCGCCCTTCAACTTCAGCTCAGCCACCATCACTTCGGTGGAACTGGTCGGGATCGGAAAATATTTCGCGTTGAAGCGTTGCTGCGGCGCGGTCACGCCGGCATTGAGCCGCTTCAGCCAGTCGTCGAGCAGTGCCGGCTCGGGCTGCACGCCATAGCACAAGGTCTGGCCGAGGCTGCGCGCCACGGCGGGATCGAATAGCCAATGCGCCTCGTGCAGCGTCACCATGTAATCGAGCTTCAGCGTCCGCGCGAAGGCGACGAGGTCGTTGGCGAGGGCGTATTCATAGGGCCGCCGCCGATCAGGATCGCCGAACGAGCGGTTGAGATCGTGATGGATGTAGCGCCGCTCCTCCTCCAGAGCCGGCGCGTTGAGGCGCGGAATGACGATCAGCGTCCCGTTGCGGATCGTGATCGTCTTCAGCATCGCTTCGAGCGCGTAAGTGCCCGCCGGTTCGTCGCCGTGGATGCCGCCCTGAATCAGCACGGTTGGTCCCGGCGCCTCGCCGTGCAGGACGAAATACTTGGTGCGATAGACGTGATGGGCGCCGAACACCTGCGGAGCCGGAGGATCGGCCAGCGCGGGCACCCCGGCCAGAAGCATCAGGAACGCAACAAGGCAATGCCGGGTCGTCACCGTTTCACTCCAAGCTCCGTCCCCGTCACTATCACGGGTCTGCGCCGGGGCGGGCAATGCGGCAAGCGCACACCACGACGTGATCGTGGCGCGACCTCTTGCCGTGGCACCCCGGGGGGCGGCTCAGGGAGTAGAATGGCGGCAGCCAAATCGCTTCGGGGCCAGCCATGACCAATCGCCGCCAGATGTTCACCACCCTTGCTGCGGGTACTGCTGCCGCGTTCGCTGCGCCGGCCTTTGCCGCCAAGCCCATCGCGAAGCCGAAACAGATCATCCCGAAGAAGGTGCTCGGCCGCACCGGCTTCCCGGTGACGCCGCTGGGGCTCGGCGGTCAGGCGTCGCTGCAATGGACACCGGACGGCGTCGATCCCGCCGACATCATCTGCCGCGCCGTCGAACTCGGCGTGAACTATCTCGACACCGCCAACGTCTACGGCAACAGCCAGATGAATTACGGCGAGGCGTTCCGGCGGATGAACCTGGTGCCGGGCAAGTCCGGCTACAACGCCACTCTGCGCGACAGCTTCTATTTCGCCTCCAAGACCACGCGCCGCTTCGCACGCGATCCGGCCGACACCTCGGGCCAGAACACGGTCACCGATCTCAAGCGCACCCTGACCCAGGCGTTCGGCGACGGCCAGGGCTTCATTCCGGAAGGCGCCTATCTCGATTGCATCCAGATGCACGCGATCGGCAGCCTTGCCGATGTGTCGAAACTCTATGTCGGCATGGCGGAA
Organism: Rhizomicrobium sp.; assembly: GCF_056722145.1. Lineage (NCBI taxonomy): Bacteria > Pseudomonadati > Pseudomonadota > Alphaproteobacteria > Micropepsales > Micropepsaceae > Rhizomicrobium > Rhizomicrobium sp. The sequence goes on from NZ_JBWZET010000062.1 coordinate 2,085, forward strand.
CGCGGCGGCAAGATGCCCGATCAGATCGGTGCCTTCGCGGCATTGCTCGATTATCGCGACGGCACCAATTACACCGGCCTCAATCCCGAGCACAGGCGCTGGGTGCGCCACGTCGGCGTCACCGGCCATCTCGATTCCACCGTGCTGTCGCAGCTCATCCGCATGGACGAGGGCAATGAGCTCGACACCCTGCTGGTGGCGCTGAATGTCGCGGACAAGCTCTATCTGCCGCATCAGAACAACGTGCTGCCGCTGGCGCTGGCCAAGGGCATGGGCGTGATCGCGATGAAGGTGTTCGCCGACGGCGCCTTCGTCGGCTCGAAGGAACCGCACTGGACCAAGGGCCCGCAGGAAGTGAACCAGAAGGTCGGCGGCTCCAAGCTCGATACCCACGAGATGGTGCGCTACACGGTATCGCTGCCGGGCGTCTGCACCACGATCATCGGCACCGGCCACATCAACCGCAAGAATCCTGAGGACGACCAGCTCGTCGCCAATCTCGCCGCCGCCTGCGATGCGCCGATGACCAAGGCCGAACGGCTGAAGCTGGAAAAGGAAACCGAAGCGGCCTACGGCGCCACCACCAATTATTTCCAGGAAAAGGCCCGTGGTCTGATCCCGCCGAGCGAGGTGAAGCTGACCAAGGATGCCGGCCGCGTGAAAGTAACATGGCAAGCCGCGGTCGCCGGGGCCAAGGCGCTGGCCGCCTACGACATCAAAATCGGCGGCAAGACGTTGCTGTCGATCCCCGCTCGCCCGCAGACGACGCTGGCACCTTTGTATGCCTATCTGACAAACGAACAGGTTCCGGACGGAGCGGTAGAGGTCGTCGCGGTGGAAGAGGTATGATTTCTGCCCCCACGGGCGCACAAATTGTCTGGCGCGCACGCGGACCGTGGGGGAAGTGCCCAGCGTTAGCGGGCAAAGGGGGCTCGCAACACGCTGAAGCCCCCTTTGGCGCGGCGGACGTTCAAGCGAGATCATTCTTTCCTCCCCCGCGATGCTCAAATCATGACGGTGGCACGCCGCCGAAACAGCGGGGGAGGTGGCCCATCAGGGCCGGGGGGGGGAATGTTTTAGCGCCGGATCGGTCCCCCCTCCGTCGCTACGCGACACCTCCCCCGCCTTTTTGCCGGCGGTGCGGCGTGAAAGGATCTGTCGGCGCGGGGGAGGAAAGATGAACGACGTGATCTCGTCTGAACGTCCGTTGCTCTAGCGCTGCGCGCCACTTCCCCCACGGTCTATGTGCCGGTGGAGAAAGCGCGGCGCCCGCGGGGGCAGAAAACTATTCCACCACCGTCTTCACCTTCACCCCCATCCGCTTCATGTCGGTGAACAGGCGGCGGGGGTCGGCGAGGTGGCCCATCATGTGCAGTCCGGGGCGGCGGCCGAGGCCTTCGAGGTATTGCAGGATCGCCGCCGTCACCGGAATGGCGGTCAGCTCATAGGCATCGCGGTGCGAGACCACCGCCTCGAAGCGGGTCGGATGGCCGGCGTGCTGGCCGTGAGCCCTGACCATCAGCTCGGTGCGGAACGGCGGCTTCTGGAACCGCGTCATGCCCCACCACAAGAGCCGCCCGACGGTGCGCGTCGCATGCGGCAGCAGGTTGAGCAGCGCCATGGCAACGGGATAGACGACCCAGTCGGTGAACCAGTGCCCGCCGGCCATGAAGAATCCGGTTTCGCTGAGGGCGGAGTAGCGTTCCGGCAGCGGCGCCAGCTCTTCGAAGAACATCGAATAACAGGTGCGCTTGCCGATATCGCCGCCGAAATCGATCTTGCGGATTTGCAGCAGCTTGGGATTGGTCCAGTGCCCGCCGGTGAAGATCTGCGCCTGATAATTGCGGAACACGTCCACCAACTCGTCGATGGCGTCGGTATAGGGCACGTCGCGGCCGATCGAGAGGTAACAGGCGGTGGTTGCGGATTCCAGTCTGTCGAGATGATCGGCAGCATAGCGTACCAATGCCGCGGGCAGGCCGGGATGAAATCCGGCTTCGGTGATGAAGCAGCGCCCTTTGGCTTCGATCTCGCCCGCCAGCGATTTCAGGACGGCGAATTTCTTGGCGCCAAGCTGGACGTCGAGATAATCGACGCCGAGATCGAGCGCGACGCGGGCCACGGTCGCGACCTCGGCGGTGGTCGGCGCCGCCACCACGATCAGCGTCTGCCCGGTCATCGCGGCGCGAAGCGAGTCGGGTTCGCCGGCATCGGCCCTGACCGCCAGGATGCGCCCGGGCCGGTCGCGTCCGAGATCGGCAGCGAGTTCTTCGGCCTTTTCGAGACGGCGGCTGGCGATGGTGACGACGGCGTCGCAACGCTCCAGGAGGTGGCGCGCGATCAGGCGTCCGGTGAACCCGGTGCCGCCCAAAATCAGGATATTTGCCGGCATGTCAGGCCCTCCCGCAGGGCAGTCTACCACGTCTGGGGGCACGGTTTTTTGACGCGAGGTCGCGCCCGGTGCCAAGCTTTGCGCCGCGATTCTCCTGAGGTCCCCATGCGCACCGCGATCGCCCTCCAGCATGTCGGATTCGAGGACCTTGGCCTGATTGCGCCGCTCTTGGCGGCTTCAGGCTGGGCGATCAACAGCCGCGATGCGACCGTCGACGATCTCGCCGATCCGGCATTGCAGGATGCCGAGCTTCTGGTCGTTCTCGGCGGGCCGATCGGGATTTACGAGACCGAGGCCTATCCGTTCCTCAAAGGCGAGCTGAAGGCCATCGAAAAGCGGCTGGCGAGCGGGCGGCCGACGCTCGGCATCTGTCTTGGCGCCCAGGCGATGGCGCAGGTGTTGGGCGCGCGCGTTTATTTCGGCGGCACCAAGGAAATCGGTTTCGGTCGCATCGCATTGACGCCGGATGGAGAAAAGTCGGTGCTGGCGCCGGTGAAAGACGGCATCGTGCTGCATTGGCACGGCGACACCTTCGATTTGCCGGTCGGCGCGACACGGCTGGCGTCGAACGAAACCTATGCCAATCAGGCGTTTTCGTGGGGCGCCGACGCGCTGGCGCTGCAGTTCCACCTCGAAGCCGACCCGATGATGCTGGAACGCTGGCTGGTCGGGCACGCGGTGGAACTGGCCAAAGCCGGCATCGACATTCCGGCGTTGCGCCACGCCGCCGCCGCCCAGGCCCCCGTCTACGCCGCCCAGGCCGTGGCGGTGTTTTCGCGCTGGCTGGAGCTAATCGGCTGACGCTAGCGGATGCCCTTCTGCGCCAGGAAGTTGGCCAGCGAATGGTCGTGCTCGAGGATGTGGTCGAGCAGCCATTTGCGAAAGAAGGCACGCACCTTGACGAGGTGGCGATCCGGCGGTACGGCGTCGGCAAAGAACTCGTCGACGAACGCCTTGAGCTTTTCGTTAAGTGCTTCGTGATCGTCCGCGTGCCGACGGTAATCGGCATAATTCAAGGTCTTCATGTAATCTTCTTCGTGCGCGAAGTGCTTCGCCGTTGTGGCAAGCAGGCGGGACACGCTCGCCCGCACCTGACGCGCAGGTTTGCTGGCGGCCAAGCCGTCATAGACCTTGTGCAGATCGTCGAGCATTTCGCGGTGCTCGATGTCGAAGATCAGGATGCCGACCTCGACCTCGGCCAGGTTCCAATCATCGGCGGACTCGTCATCGAGGTGCAGTGACTGGTTGTGAGGCACGGGTTTTCCCGCAAATAATGGCGTCCCACCATGGGCCTCCCCGGCATGATTGTCTTCACAGTGAATTCCACCGCAAGATGAATTAGGCTGGAGAAATGCTGGTTTAGGGGAAATAAGTAGTTGTGTGCGTTTTCGGTTTTGAATTATGCGTGCACCATATCGGTATTTTCCCGGATGTTACCACAAGTCGCGCCAGAGTTCACTTCGCGCCTCAGGGGTTCGCCGGCTACTCCGCCCCGGCCTGTTCGTAGTCTTCGTGCGCCAGCAGCCAGCGTTCTTCGGCGGCTTCCAGTTTCTTGACCGCATCGGCGCGCTTTTTCGACACCGCGGTGCCTTTCTTGGGGTCGTGCACGAACAGCAGCGGATCGGCGAGGGTGGCGTCGAGTTTCTGGATTTCGGCGGTCAGCGCGTTGATCTGGTGCTCCGCCGCATCGACCTTGTCCTTCAGCGGTTTCAGCCGCCGGCGCTTCTCGGCCGCCTCGCGCCGGGCGTCTTCTTTCGTCTGTTTCGGTTCGGCGGTCGCAGCTTTCGGCGCGGCATCGGGCGTCAAGAGGAAGCGGCGGTAATCGTCGAGATCGCCGTCGAACGGAGTGACGTGCCCGTCGGCGACCAGCATCAGCCGGTCGGCGGTGGCTTCCAGCAAACGGCGGTCGTGGCTGACCAGGATCACCGCGCCTTCGAAATCGTTGAGCGCGTTGAGCAGCTCGCCGCGGGCGTCGATGTCGAGATGGTTGGTCGGTTCGTCGAGGATGAGCAGGTTGGGGCGGTCGAGGGCCGCCAGCGCCAGCATCAATCGCGCCCGTTCGCCGCCCGACAGATTGCCGACCTTGGTGAGCTGCTTGTCGGCCGAGAATCCAAATCCGCCGAGCGCGTTGCGCACCTGCAAGAGCGCCAGCGCCGGCCGCATCCGCGCCAAGGTGTCGATCGGGGTGATGTCGCCGTTCAACTCTTCGAGCTGATGCTGCGCGAAATAGCCCGGGATCAGCTTCTTGGCGCGGGTGAGCGTGCCGCCCATCGCATCGAGTTTGCCGGCGAGGAGCTTCGCCAGGGTCGACTTGCCATTGCCGTTCTTGCCGAGCAGCGCGATGCGGTCGTCGGGATCGAAGCGCAGATTGAGCCCGGTCAACACCGGTTTGCCTTCAACATAGCCGACCGAGGCATTCTCCATCGTGATCAGCGGCGGGCTGGCACCGGTGGCGGCGGGAAGGCGGATCGGGGCGACGTGCTCGTCCATCGGAATGTCGATGGTCTGCAGCCGTTCCAGCATCTTGATGCGGCTCTGCGCCTGGGTCGCCTTGGAGGCCTTGTAGCGGAAGCGGTCGACGAACGCCTGCAGATGCTTGCGCTGCGCATCGACCTTCTTGGCCGAGGCCTCGTCCAGCGCCCGCTTCATGGCGCGGGTTTCGACGAAGGCATCGTAGCCGCCGGTATAAAGCGTCAGCTTGCCGTGTTCGAGATGCAGGATGAATTCGGCACAGGTGTTGAGCAGGTCGCGGTCGTGGCTGACGATCAGCACGGTGCCGCGATAGCGCTTGATATAATCCTCGAGCCACATCACGCCTTCGAGATCGAGGTAGTTGGTCGGCTCGTCGAGCAGCAGCAGGTCCGGCGCCGAAAACAGCACTGCGGCCAGGGCCACGCGCATCCGCCAGCCGCCCGAGAACTCCGAGCACGGCCGCTGCTGGTCGGCTTCGGGAAAGCCGAGACCGGCGAGAATTTCCGCGGCGCGGGCCGGCGCCGAATAGGAATCGATGGTGTGCAGCCGGGCGTGGATTTCGGCGATGGCGTGGGGGTCTTTTTCGGTCTCGGCGCGGACGAGCAGCGTGGCGCGCTCCTTGTCGGCCGCCAGCACGGTGTCGATCAGCGATTGCGGCCCCGACGGCGCCTCCTGGGCGAGAGCGCCGATGCGCCAGTCCCGCGGCGTGGTGATTTCGCCGCTGTCGGCGTGCAGAATGCCCTGGATGGTCTTCAAGAGGGTCGACTTGCCGCAGCCGTTCCTCCCGACCAGGCCGACACGGCGGTTGGCAGGCACACTGGCGCTGGCGCCGTCCAGAATGACGCGCCCTGCGATCCGTACCGTTACCGTGTCGATGGTCAGCATAACGGGCGCGCTTGTAGCATGCCTTGCGCCGGTGCAAAGCCCGCGGCTATAAGCCCCTCAAAATTCCAGTTTAGGGAGAGAACCATGGCCGTTGAACGCACGCTTTCGATCATCAAACCCGACGCCACCCGCCGCAACCTGACCGGCGAGATCGTCGCGCGGTTCGAGAAGGCGGGCCTGCGGGTCGTCGCCTCCCGCCGCATCAAGCTGTCGGACGAGCAGGCCAAGGCGTTCTACGCCGTCCATGCCGAAAAGCCGTTCTACGGCAGCCTGGTCGCGTTCATGACCTCGGGCCCGGTGGTGGTGCAGGTGCTGGAAGGCGAAAGCGCCATTGCCAAGAACCGCGAAGTGATGGGCGCCACCAACCCCGCCAAGGCTGCCGACGGCACCATCCGCAAGGATTTCGCGGAATCGATGGAAGCGAATTCGGTGCACGGCTCCGACGCCCCCGAAACCGCCGCCAACGAAATCAAGTTCTTCTTCTCCGACCTCGACATCGTCGGATAAGGATTAAGTTCCTCTGTCACGCTGGGGGCGCATGCAAGGCAAAACTGTCGTCATCACGGGGGCAACCTCGGGCATCGGCGAAGTCGCGGCCCTCAGGCTGGCGGAAAAAGGCGCCCGCATCGTGATCGTGGCGCGCGAGCAGGCGCGGGCTGAGGCGACGCTGGCGAAACTTCCCGGCACGGCGGCGCACGCGTTTCATCTCGCTGATTTGTCATCGCTGGCGGGGATGAAACAGGTCGCCGCCGACATCGCCGCCGCCGAACCCGCCATCGATGTGCTCATCAACAACGCCGGTGCGCTGTTCGGCAGGCGTGAGGTGACAGCCGACGGGCTGGAGCGGACCTTCGCGCTCAACCACATGGCCTATTTCGTGGTGACCAACGGGTTGCTGGACCATCTGAAGCCCGGCGCGCGCATCGTTTCGACCGCCTCCGACGCCCATTACGCCGGCCGGCTCGATTTCGACGATCTGCAGTTTGCGCTCCGCCCTTACAAGGGCTTCCGCGTCTACGGCACGTCCAAGCTCTGCAATATCCTGTTCACGCGCGAGCTGGCGCGACGGCTGCAAGGAAGCGGCATCACCGCGGTGTGCCTGCATCCGGGCTTCGTCGACACCCGCTTTGCCGCCAACACCTCCGGCATGCTGGGCGCCACTTTTGGCGTGCTGAAGAAACTCGCCGCGATCACGCCGGAGAAGGGCGCCAAAACCATCGTGCATCTGGCTGCGGCGCCGGAGGTCGAGAGCGGCACCTATTGGCATAAGGCGCGAGCCATCACGCCCTCAGCGGCAGCGCGCAGCGACAGCGATGCGGCCCGGCTGTGGGATATCTCGGAACGCATCGCCCATGGATAACGCCCGCAAGAAAGAACTGGCGCGCGAATACAGGGAACAGAAGGCGGTGCCCGGCATCTTCGCGGTGCGCTGCACGGCGAGCGGTGCAATGTGGGTGGCCAAGGCGCCCGATCTCGCCAAGCGCCAAGCCGGCTTGTGGTTCCAGCTGCGCATGGGAGGCTTTCCCGGCAAATCGCTGCAGGCCGCCTGGACCCAGCACGGCGAGGCCGCCTTCGCGTTTGAAGTGCTGGAAGAAATCACCGACGACAACGCGCTGCTGATCCCGGCGCTGCTGAAAGAGCGCGAGGCTTTCTGGCGCCAAGAGCTGAACGCGGCGGCGCTGAT
>NZ_JBWZET010000063.1:0-3571 GCF_056722145.1 Rhizomicrobium sp.
AGCCGCGAGGGCGTGCCCACGCCGGCCGAGATCTTCAAGGTTCTGGATGATTACGTCGTCGGCCAGCAGCACGCCAAGAAGGTGCTGTCGGTCGCGGTCCATAATCACTACAAGCGCATCAATTCCGGCGGCAAGAACTCCGATGTTGAGCTCGCCAAGTCGAACATCCTGCTGCTTGGCCCGACCGGCTGCGGCAAGACCTTGCTCGCTCAGACTCTCGCTCGCATCCTCGACGTGCCGTTCACGATGGCCGACGCCACGACGCTGACCGAAGCCGGTTACGTCGGCGAAGACGTCGAGAACATCATCCTGAAGCTCTTGCAGAACGCCGACTACAATGTCGAGCGGGCGCAGCGCGGCATCGTCTATATCGACGAAATCGACAAGATCAGCCGCAAATCCGACAATCCGTCGATTACCCGCGACGTGTCGGGCGAAGGCGTGCAGCAGGCGCTGCTGAAGATCATGGAAGGCACCGTCGCCTCCGTGCCGCCGCAGGGCGGCCGCAAGCATCCGCAGCAGGAATTCCTGCAGGTCGACACCTCCAACATCCGGTTCATCTGCGGCGGGGCCTTTGCCGGCCTCGACAAGATCATCTCGCAGCGGACCACCGGCTCTTCGATGGGCTTCGGCGCCGTCGTGCGCGCTCCCGACGAGCGTTCTACCGGCGAAGTGCTGCGCGAAGTCGAGCCCGAAGACCTGCTCAAGTTCGGCCTGATCCCGGAATTCATCGGTCGTCTGCCGGTGATCGCCACCCTTGGCGATCTCACCGAGCCGGCGCTGATCGAAATCCTGACCCGCCCGAAGAACGCGCTTGCCAAGCAGTATCAGCGCCTGATGGAGATGGAAGGCGTCAAGCTGCGCTTCCAGGAAGAGGCGTTGCACGCCATTTCCAAGCGCGCCATCCAGCGCCGGACCGGCGCCCGTGGCCTGCGTTCGATCATGGAAGCGATCCTGCTCGAGACCATGTACGAACTGCCGACCTTGCAGGGCGTGCAGGAAGTGGTCATCACCGCAGACGTCGTGGAGGGCAGGGCGCGTCCGCTCTACACCTACTCCGACAAGGGGCAAATGGCGCAGCAGAGCGCCTCGTAAGGATTGCCGCCGCCTACGCAGTATTACGGCCGGCACCGCGAGGTCGCCGGCCGTTCCTGTCTTGGGGAAAAGAAACCAAGCATACTAAGGACATACGCCAAATTCCTGTGTCCGCACGGGCTCTGGCGGCGGGATATTCGTGTTCTGCTGCCGCGGCGCCTTGAAACACTTAATTCGGAAGCCCACTTTACACTTAGGAGTCGGCCCATTTCGGGCGACAGAATAGGACAGCCGTGCCCATTAGGGGCGGCGAGCCTGCAACCGCCGGTTATGCCGGCGAGGAGAACATAATGTCTGATGAACTCGTCGCGAAGTCCGATCCGGGTGGCCAAACCGTTCCTGTGCTGCCGCTGCGCGACATCGTCGTGTTCCCCCACATGATCGTGCCGCTGTTCGTCGGGCGCGAGAAGTCGGTGCGGGCGCTCGAAGAGGTCATGAGCGAGGAGAAGCAGATCCTCCTGCTGACCCAGAAGAACGCCGCCGACGACGATCCGACCAACGACGGCCTGCACAAGATCGGCACCATGGCAACCGTGCTGCAGCTCCTCAAGCTGCCCGACCAGACCGTGCGCGTTCTCGTGGAAGGCAAATCGCGCGCCCGTGTGCGCGGCTTCACCGGCCGTACCGATTTCTTCCAGGCGGTGATCGATCCCGTGTTCGAATCCGTCGGCGAGGGCCGCGAGACCGAAGCGCTGGTGCGCACGGTCAAGACCAATTTCGAGCAATACATCAAGCTGAACCGCAAGGTGCCGGCCGAAACGCTGGCGAGCGTGGCGCAGATCGAGGAGCCGGCGAAACTCGCCGACACCGTCGCTTCGCACCTGTCGGTGAAGATCATGGACCGCCAGCAGCTGCTGGAGACGCTGGACACCGCGACCCGCCTGGAGAAGGTCCTCAGCCTGATCGAAGGCGAGATCGGCGTCTTGCAGGTCGAGCGCAAGATCAAATCCCGCGTCAAGCGCCAGATGGAGAAGACCCAGCGCGAGTACTATCTGAACGAGCAGTTGAAGGCCATTCAGAAGGAACTCGGCGAAGGCGAAGAAGGCCGCGACGAGCTCAACGAACTCGAAGAGCGCATCCGCAAGACCAAGCTGTCGAAGGAGGCGCGCGAGAAGGCCCAGGGTGAGATGCGCAAGCTCCGCCAGATGAGCCCGATGAGCGCCGAAGCCACCGTCGTGCGCAACTATCTCGACTGGCTGCTCAGCCTGCCGTGGGGCAAGAAGACCAAGATCAAGAAGGACATCAAGCTCGCCGAGGACATCCTCAACGAGGACCATTACGGCCTCGAAAAGGTCAAGGAGCGCATCCTCGAGTACCTCGCGGTGCAGCAGCGCGCTGGCAAGATGAAAGGCCCGATCCTGTGCCTCGTCGGCCCGCCCGGCGTCGGCAAAACCTCGCTCGGCAAGTCGATCGCGCGTGCCACCGGCCGCGAGTTCGTGCGCATGTCCTTGGGCGGGGTCAGGGACGAGGCGGAAATCCGCGGTCACCGTCGCACTTACATCGGCTCGATGCCCGGCAAGGTCGTGCAGTCGATGAAGAAGGCGAAGTCGTCCAATCCGATGTTCCTGCTCGACGAGATCGACAAGCTCGGCGCCGACTGGCGCGGCGACCCGTCGTCGGCGTTGCTGGAAGTGCTCGATCCCGAGCAGAACCACGCCTTCAACGACCACTATCTCGAAGTCGATTTCGACCTCTCCGACGTGATGTTCATCACCACGGCCAACACCCTGCGCATGCCGCAGCCACTGATGGACCGCATGGAGATCATCCGCATCCCCGGCTACACCGAGGACGAAAAGGTCGAAATCTCCAAGCGCCACCTGATCCCGAAAGTGGTCAAGGCACACGGGCTGAAGCACAGCGAATGGACCATCACCGACGACGGCCTCAAGGACCTGATCCGCTATTACACGCGCGAGGCGGGCGTTCGTAATCTCGAACGCGAGATCGCCAATCTGGCGCGCAAGGCGGTGAAGGAAATTGTCTCCAACAAGGCGACCCGGATCGAAGTCTCGCCGGAAAACCTCAACACCTATGCCGGCGTGCGCCAGTTCCACTACGGCGAAGTGGAAGGTGAGGATCAGGTCGGCGTCGTCACCGGTCTGGCGTGGACGGAAGTCGGCGGCGATACGCTGCAAATCGAAGCCGTCAGCCTGCCCGGCAAGGGCCGCATGCAGACCACCGGCAAGCTCGGCGACGTGATGAAGGAGTCGATCGATGCGGCGCGGTCCTATGTCCGCTCCAAGGCGACGACCTATGGCATCAAGCCGCCGACCTTCGTCAAGGTCGACATCCACGTCCACGTTCCGGAAGGGGCGACCCCGAAGGACGGCCCCTCGGCCGGCGTGGCGATGAGTGTCGCGATCATCTCGGTGCTGACTGGCATCCCGGTGCGCCGCGACGTGGCGATGACCGGCGAAGTCACCTTGCGCGGCCGGGTGCTGCCGATCGGCGGCTTGAAGGAGAAGCTGCTGGC
>NZ_JBWZET010000064.1:0-12932 GCF_056722145.1 Rhizomicrobium sp.
AGATGAACCCAGGAGCATAGCTGCGGATCACGTCGATGATGCGCTTGTCGGCGGCGATATAGCCGCCCATGACGCCGAAGGCCTTGCCCAGCGTGCCCTCGATGATGTCGATGCGGTGCGCAGCATCGTCGCGATCGGTGATGCCGCCACCCCGGGGGCCATACATGCCGACGGCGTGGACTTCGTCGATGTAGGTGAAGGCGCCGTATTTGTCGGCGAGATCGCAGATTTTTTCGGTCGGACCGAAATCGCCGTCCATCGAATAGACGCCTTCGAACGCGATCACTTTCGGCCGCTGCGGCTCGATCGCCTTCAGGATGTCTTCGAGGTGTTCGACGTCGTTGTGGCGGAAGATCTTCTTCTCGGCACCGCCGTGACGGATGCCCTCGATCATCGAATTGTGGTTGAGCTGATCGGAGATCACCACTGCATCCGGCAGAAGCTTCGACAGCGTCGACAGCGTCGCGTCGTTGGAGACGTAGCCCGACGTGAAGGTCAGCGCCGCTTCCTTGCCGTGCAGGTCGGCCAGTTCGTGTTCGAGCTGGATGTGGAAATGGGTGGTGCCGGAGATGTTGCGCGTGCCGCCGGCGCCGGCGCCGACCTGGTCCAGCGCCTCGTGCATCGCGGCGATCACCTTCGGGTTCTGGCCCATCCCGAGATAATCGTTCGAGCACCAGATGGTGATGTCGCGCGGTTCGCCGTCGCCGTAATAGGCCGCCGTCGGGAACGCGCCCTTGCGGCGCAAGAGATCGGCGAAGACCCGGTAACGGCCCTCGCGCTTGAGTTCGGTGATGGCTTCCTGGAACCGGGCAAGGTACGGAAACGACATGGGATTCTCTACTCCAGCCCCGAAAATCAGGGCGCCATAATCGGCGCTATTTTGGAACGTTTCAAGAAATAAGACAGGTTTAATTGTCACATGATAGTAGATCGCGCAACTTTCAATGCGCCAGCACCGCGTTTACCACCAAGGCGATGAGCACGGTATTGAAAAAGAACGACACCAGCCCGTGACCGGTGACAGCACGGCGCATCTGTCCCGTGCAGACCTGGACGTCGGAAACCTGGGCGGTCATGCCGATCACGAACGAGAAATAGACGAAGTCCCAGAGGTCGGGCGTCTCAGTGCCGGGGAACGTCAGCGCCTCGCCCGGCTTGCCGGCGCCCGGAGGGTCGAAATAGAACATGTTGGCATAATGGAATGCCGAGATGGTATGCAGAACGAACCATCCCAGCGGTGCCGCCGACAGGATTAGCGCCAGCGACACCGCGCCGAGCTTGCCGCCGCCGTTGAGCGCCACGAAAACGCTGGTGAGATTGACCGCTATCACCGCCAGCGTGATCGCCACCACGATCAGGACGCCCTCGTCCTGGCGCGCCGCGCGCCGCTTGAGGTCGGCGGTCGTGTGGCCAACCAGCACGCCGAGGGCCGCCGCCAGATATACCAGGAAAAACGCATCCGCCGACGCCGCCAGCGGCTGCGGCCCACCGAACAGGCGGAACGCGGCATAGACGAATCCGCCGGCCGCCGCGGCGACGTAGAACCGGCTGTGATGGTACAAATGGCTCCGAGGCAGGCGCATGCGGCGATGGTGGCACGAGTCGAGCCGATTTTCTGCCCCCCGGTCGCAAGTCTTCTTCGGCTGGCTTACAGGCCGTGGGGGACGTGGTCTGAAGGACCAAAGGGGGCTCGCGACCAGATAAGCCCCCTTCGGCGCTTCGCGCCACTTCCCCCACGGTCATTGTGCGAATGGAGAGAGCGAGCCGCCCGCGGGGGCAGAAAACACATCCCAAAACACCAAGGCCCGCGCCCCAAATAAGCAGGGGGACGGGCCTTAGCCGTTCAGGAACACACGTTCGGGCTTAGAGCCGGAAACGAACCTGATCGATCCAGAAGCGCTCGATGCGCCGGAGGGAGGCGTTGAGACCGTCGAGGTCGCTGGTCGCGACGTTGCCGACCGCTTCGAGCGAGCCCAAGTGGCGCCCGAACAGTTCGCGCAGCATGTCGCGTACGGCTTCACCCTTGGGCGTCAAGCGGACCAGCACACTGCGGCGGTCCACTTCCGAACGCTCGTGATGAATGTAGCCGAGGTCGACCAATTTCTTGAGGTTATAGGACACGTTCGAGCCGAGATAATGCCCGCGCGTGCGCAGCTCGCCCGCCGTCAGCTCCTGATCGCCGACATTGAACAGCAGCAGCGCCTGCACGCTGTTGATCTCGCGCTCGTCGCGCCGGTCGAGTTCATCCTTGATCACGTCGAGCAGCTGACGATGCAGCCTTTCCACGAGATTAAGGGTCTCGAGATAGAATTTCGCTTGCTCGCGCGCGCCATCCATTGCGGCCGCCGCTTGCGGTCTTGCCAGTGCCGTCATCGCCTTCCCCTCGATTTGCCGAGGGCCCACCTGTTATTGTGGTATCAGCGTAGGGCGCAGCTCTTAAGGACGGGTAAAACTTGCCGAGAACACCCGGCAAAAGCGGGGAACTACGGAGTTTTTTGCCGGCCATCGTCCAAACCGGCAAATAAAGCGTAAAGTTGCACCGTCCTGAGACAGCGACGAGCAGTTGCGCGCACCCCCTTCGTCGCTGCGCGCCACCTCCCCCGCCAATTCGTCATCGTGCGGCGCTGAAGTTGGAGCACCGCGGGGGAGGAAAGAGAAACCCTTACAGCGGCAGTTCGTTGTCCGTCGGCTGGAAGTAGGCCTGGATGGCGGCGTCGGAGACGTCGGCGAGGGTGGCGGGCTGCCACTTCGGGGCGTTGTCCTTGTCGACGATCACCGCGCGCACGCCTTCATAGAAATCGTGGCCTTTGAAGATGTGATTGGCGATGCGGTATTCCATCTTCATGCAATCGTTGAACGCGAGCTGCTGGCCGTTCCTGATCTGGCCGAAGGCGATCTTGAGCGAAGTCGGCGAGCGCAGCCGCATCAGCGCGGCGCATTCGTGGCTCCACTCTTTGTCGTCGCGATCGAGCAACGTCAGGATGTCTTCCACCGAGGTGGTGCCGAAGATGCGGTCGATCTTGGTGCGCCGTTCACTTAAGGGCGAGTTCTGCGGCCGCCGGCCCATCTCGGAGAACAGGTCGTTGGGATCGTCGCCGTTGGCCAGCGCATCGATCAGCACCGGCCATTCGTCGGACGGAATCCAATGCGTCGCGAGGCGGGCGTAGATGGCATCGCGGGTGTTGAAGCGGTCGCCGGTGAGGCCGAGGTAAAGCCCCAACTGGCCCGGGCAGCGCGACAGGAAGTAGCTGCCGCCGACATCGGGGAAAAAGCCGATGGCGGTCTCGGGCATGGCGAACACCGCCGACGACGACGCGATGCGGTAATCGCTGTGCACCGAGATGCCCATGCCGCCGCCCATGCAGATGCCGCGGATCAGGGCGATGTAGGGCTTGGGATAGGCCTTGATGGCGGCGTTGAGCAGATACTCCTCGCGCAGGAAATCGAGCGCATAGGAGGTGCCGTCGAGGCCGGATTGGCGCAGCGCGCGGATGTCGGCACCGGCGCAGAAGGCGCGATCGCCCTCGCCGCGCACCACCACACAGCCCACCGCCGGATCGCTCTCCCACGCCTTGAGCTGCGCCCGCATGGCGGTCACCATCGCCAGCGTCAGGGCATTGAGGGCTTTGGGACGGTTTAGGATTATGAGGCCGACGGCGCCGCGAACCTCAAACAGGATCTCGGCGGGGTTCTGGGATTCTGTGGTCATCCCTCCTGATAGCCGCAGCCGCCGTTTACCCGCAAGATGGCCAACCGCGCCGCACGCAGCGGCATGACGCAAAATTCAGTTCGCCTCATCGGCAGGCAAGCCTATCTATTGGTCAGAACCGTTTGTCAGCGTTGCCGCGGCGGAACCAGGCCTTATACTCCAACCGTCTTCCAGAAGACCGAAACCATGCCCAATCCCAGCTTTCCCGCCACTCGTATGCGCCGCCTCCGGGCCCAGCCGTGGTCGCGCGCCCTCGTCGTCGAGAACACCCTTTCGCCGGCCGATTTCATCTGGCCGCTGTTCGTCATTGAGGGCGAGAATAAGCGCGTTCCGGTTGCGGCGATGCCCGGCGTCGAGCGGCTCAGCGTCGATCTGGTCGCGGAAGCAGCGGTCGAAGCGGCGGCGCTCGGAATTGGCGTGATTGCCCTCTTCCCCTTCACCGATCCGGCGAAGAAAACCGAGGATGGGCGCGAGGCGTTCAATCCCGACAATCTTGTCTGCCGCGCGGTGCGGGCGATCAAGAAAGCGGCGCCCGGCGTCGGCGTGCTGTGCGATGTGGCGCTCGATCCCTACACCAGCCACGGCCACGACGGCCTGCTGCGCGATGGCTATGTCGTCAACGACGAGACGGTGGACGCGCTGGTCAAGCAGAGCCTCGTTCAGGTCGAAGCCGGCTGCGATATCATCGCGCCGTCCGACATGATGGACGGCCGCATCGCCGCCATCCGCGCCGCGTTCGAAACGGCGGGCCACCACAACACGCTGCTGATGGCCTATGCCGCGAAATACGCCTCCGCTTTCTACGGCCCGTTCCGCGATGCGGTCGGCTCGGCCAAAGCGCTAGTCGGCGACAAGCGCACCTATCAGATGGACCCGGCCAACAGCGACGAAGCGATCCGCGAAGTGGCGCTCGACGTCGCCGAAGGTGCCGACATGGTGATGGTAAAGCCCGGCATGCCCTATCTCGACGTCGTCCGGCGGGTGAAGGACGAATTCAAGATGCCGACCTTCGTCTATCAGGTGTCGGGCGAGTACTCGATGCTGACCGCGGCGATCAATGCCGGCTACCTCGACCGCAACCGCGTCATCCTCGAAACCCTGCTCGGCTTCAAGCGTGCCGGTGCCGACGGAATCCTCACCTATTTTGCGTTGGAAGCAGCGAGACTGTTGCGGGCGGGCTGAGCGATGATGAACACCAGAAGAGGCTGCCTGGCAGCCATGGCCGGGCTTGGGGCGACCGCGCTGGCGGCCGATGCCGGCGTGATGGCGCAAGTGCTGAAAGCCGGCCCGAAACCGAAGCTGGTGAAGGGCGAAAACGGCGCCCCCGACAAGGTCGATTTCGGCCATGGCCTGCTCGTGCCGATGACCAAGGACGCCTTCCACACCCTGTGGGAGGGCGACGACCGCTGGATCACCTATGGCCACGGCTTCGGTCCGCGCGTGGTGTCGGCGATGGCGCAGGCCGAGGAAGCCGCCATCGGCACGATGAAGCTGTACCTTCTCACCCTCGCCTTTGCGCCCGACCGGCTGGAGCGCGTGGACGGCGGCGGCTGGCGGCTGAAATCGGGCAACCTCGCCGACCTCGTCAAAGGCGACCTCCAGCTGCCGGGACGTCCGGTGATGCCGACCACCGACCATGTCAGCGGCAACCAGATGGGCGACTCCGACAGTTTCGCCTCGGGCGAAGAGGCCACCCACGCCACCACCGGCTGGCTGATCTGGAAAAAGGAAGTCACGCTCGAGGACGTGCGCCGCAAAGCCGTGCTGATCGGCGGCTGAACCAGCGGTCTGGTCATCCGGCAGCCGGCGGGATTACCTTTGAGTCCTTGCGATTCTGCCCGAGGATGCCATGGCGCGCCCGAACGACTTCGTAAACCGCTTCCGCTATGCAATTCTCGCCGTCCTCATCGTGGTGACGATCGCGTACGGCTGGTATCTGGTCCGACTTTACACGCCGCCGCCGCCGCCCGCCCCGCCCCCGTCGATTCCAGTCGCGGTCCTGGCTGATGGCTCGGTGGTGATCGATGGGGTGACTTACGCCAACGTCGCGACCCTGAAGCCGAAGCTGGCGGCGATCGAAAAGGACCACCCCGGCGCCGGCTACTCGATCAGCGCCCCGCATGGCCAGAATTTCGAAGGCATCGCCAAAGCCGTCGTCCTGATGCAGCAAAGCGGTGCCGCAACGATCTGGGTGGTCAACGAGCCGGAGAAGAAAAGCGAAAACGTCAATCATCAAAAGGTTGGCGAAGCGCTCAATCCGCAACCGCGCGTCGGCTTCATCACCGAGCCACGGAATCCCGATCAGAAGAAGTGATTCCCTCTTCGTAATCCTGAGGTGGCCGCGCGCACGGCAGCAGAAACGGCTCGCGTATCGACCTCCACCCCGTCTGCCGCGACGGGCTCAGGGTGACGCTTGATGTTCCAGCCAGAACTTCAGCCGCGGGGCGTCGCTGTCGCGGAGTTCGCCGGTGGTGGGGCCGAAGATCATTTTCATCGCGCTGCCGTCGGGCTGGTAGGCCGTCCAATGCGGCAGGCCGGGGGCGTTGGGATCGCCGCCTGCCGCGAACGCCGCCCAGGCCGACGACATCAGATCGGCAACCCGCGCATCGTCGGCGGTTGCCCGCCAGCCCGGCATGATGTCCGGGTGACCGAACACATAGGGGATTTCCCCGGAATGGAAGGCGCCGACGTATTTGCCCTCCCACGCCGCACCAAACCAATCGGACGGAATCGGCGGCACCTGATCGAAGCGATAGAGGAACACCGGCGCGTGACCGGTCCTGGCCTGTGCCACCGCCCAGCTCCAGGTCGGCACGCCCATCACCTTATCCCCGGCAAACTGCGCCGAGGCGCGTGCGCCACGATAGAACGCCGCTGCCGCGTTATGAAAATCACCGAAGCGGTTGCTGAGCGCGGTTGCCAGACTGCCGTCGCCGAGCACGCCCTTCTCGAACAGGATGCCCTCCTCGGCATTCCAGCCGGTAAGCAGCGGCACGTCGTTCTGCTTGCCCGCCGCAAATATTTCGCGCGCCGAGGCCGGCAGCACATAGCCGTCGATCACTGGCCCGAAACCCCAGTCGCCGTCCGGCGCCATCACCAGCGCCAAAATCTCCGCCGACGAGCGCTGACGCAGCGCCGCGATGCCCTTGCCATCCATCGCCTTGGTGAAGGCAATCCCGGCGGCTTCGCCTTGCGCCAGCGAAGCGTCGCGCATGGTGCCGAAGGCGGCGCCGCTCTCGCCGATGGCGCGCTCGAACAGACCCGCAGCCTCGGGCGAGGCCATCAAGCGGCTGACCGCATCCGATCCGGCGGATTCACCCGCAATGGTGACGCGCCCCGGATCGCCGCCGAACGCCGCGATGTTGTGCTTCACCCACTTCAGCGCCGCGATCATGTCCATCAAGGCATAGTTGCCGCTGGTGTGGCGGGCGGATTCCGCCGTCAGGTCGGGATGGGCGAGAAAGCCGAACACGCCGAGGCGGTAATTGATGCTGACCAGCACCACGCCTTTCTTCGCCAGCACGGTGCCGTCGTGACGGAGTTCGGCGCCGTACCCGCCGCGATAGCCACCGCCGTGAATCCAGACGATGACCGGCCGCGCCTCGCCCGCTTTCGCCGTGGTGGTGATGTTGAGATAGAGGCAATCCTCCGACATCCCCGGATTGAACGGATCGACATCGCGGTAGAGCTTGGGCTGCAAACAGTTGGGCGCGTAGGCGCTGGTCGGGCGCACGCCTTGCCAGGCTTCCACCGGGGCCGGCGCCCGCCACCGCCGCTCGCCGACCGGGGCCGCGGCATAGGGCAAGCCTTTGAAGACGCGAACGCCATCGACGCTCGCCGCCGGCACCGCGATGCGGCCGCCATCAATGGCAATCGTATCGTCGGCCGCAGCCGTTCCGAACATCAAGACGAAGGCACAGAAAAGCAGGCGCGCGCGCATGGGGGCCCCCTCGTTTTGGCCGGGAGGCTATCACTGCGATCTGCGATGCGGACGGCAAAAAGGCGCGAGCGCGGCGGTGTGAGACCACTCGCCGCGCCGGCGTCTATTCCTTCTCGACCGTGAACAGGCTGCGCAGCAGCACTTCGGCCCGCGACGGCAGCACTTCCAGTCCGGAGCGGCGCTGGCCGAGGTCGATCACGTTCTCGAGCACCAGCATGGCGAGACCATGCACGGCCGCCCACACCGCCAGCCCGAGGGCAGAGTCGTGCAGGGCCTTGCCGATCTCGTCGCCGACAGAGTCGGCCGCTTCCGCAAGGGAAGGAAATGCCTCTCGGTTGGGCAACTGCGGACCGAACATCAGTCGTGCCAAAGCGGGACGGCGCGCGACGAAGCGCATGTACGCAGCCCCAACGGCGGCGACCCGATCGGACTCGACGCCGGGCATCGCCGCGGCTTCGACGATCTCGGCACGAAGCTCCGCAAACCCTTCCGACGCCAGCTCGACGAGCAGCGCTTCATGGTTGGGGAAATGCCGATAAGGCGCGGCGTGACTGACTCCTGCCCGGCGCGCCACGGCCCGAAGGCTCAAGGCACCGAGGGATTCTTCTTCCAAAATGGCCCGCGCCGCGTCCAACAACGCGTTCCGCAGGTCTCCGTGATGATAAGGGCGCTTGAGCCCGGCTCTGACATCCATGACTAACTTACCTTTGCCTCTGCGTCCCTGACGGGTGAACAGGGCGTTGGTTCCATCGCAGCGCGCTGCGGCGACACGATTTCGCCCGCCTGCTACCGCGTAAACGTTCGACCCAATTCCAGCGCTGCGCCTCGGGCAAAATTAAGGCCGAACAAAGGTTCCTCTGAAACATCTGCGAGACAAGAAAGCGCGGTGTTTCCAGGAGCTTGGCGCCCGCCCGACGCGAGTTGTCTCAATCTGTCATCGGCGCTTGTTCGGCCGTCGGCTTGGCCTCGTCCGGCGATTTGGCGGGCGCTTTCGGCTCCCCCGTGAACGACGGACGTTCCATCATCCAGATCAGCGGAAACATCACCAGCGACAGCGCCGCCATGGCGAGGAAATCGTTGGCATAGGCCTCGATCGCCGCGCGCACGCTGATCATGCCTTCCAGCACCTGCTGCCCGAACGGAAGCTGGATGTTGAAATAAAGCGACTCTGCGTTGACGCCCAGACCGCGGTTGAACAGCGAGGCATGGCGAACCAGATCGGCGCGGATCGCCTGCATGCTGTTGGTCAGGATGACGACGCTCACCGACACGCCGATGGCACTGCCGACATTGCGCACGAGATTGGCGAAGGCGCTGCCGTCGGTGCGGTACTGCCCGGGCAAGGTGGCGAAGGTGACGAGGTTCAGCGGCGAGAATACCATGCCGAAGCCGAAGCCCTGGATAATCGACACGACCAGCAATTCGTCGAAGGCGATCGACGGCGTCCACTGCGCCATCTGCCAGAGCGAAAACGACACGCAGGCGGTGCCGACGCTCATCAGGATGCGCGGGTCGAGCTTGTTGCCGAACTTGCCGACCAACAGCATCGCCGCGATGGTGCCGAAGCCGCGCGGGCCGAGCAGCAGGCCGGTCTGCAACACGCTGTAGCCGCCGAGATTCTGCAGGTACGGCGGCATCAGCGCCGACGACGCCAGCAGCACCGCGCCGACCACGAACATAACCACGATCGACGACGTGAAATTGCGGTCCTTGAACATCTGGCGCGGCAGGAACGGCTTCTCCGCCGTCGCCATGTGGACCAGGAACAGGTAGAGTCCCAAGCCGGTCAGGACGGCATAGATGATGATTTCGGGGGACCCGAACCAGTCCTGGGTATTGCCGCGGTCAAGCATCAACTGCAGCGATCCCATCGCCAGGGCCAGGAAGCCGAATCCGGCCCAGTCGAATTTCAGGCTTTCGTTGCGATGGGTGTCCTTGAACGCCAGCCACAGGCCGAGTGTCGCGGCAATGCCGACCGGCGCGTTGACGTAGAACACCCAGCGCCACGAATAATAGTCGGTGAGGAAGCCGCCGAGGGTCGGGCCCAGGATCGGGCCAAGCATGATGCCGATGCCCCAGATCGCCATCACCTGGGCGCGTTTTTCGATCGGATAGAGATCGATCATCACCGACTGGCTGAGCGGCGCCAGTGCGGCGCCGAACACGCCCTGCAACAGGCGGAAGAGCACGATTTCGGTGAGATCGGTGGCGGCGCCGCACAGCATCGAGGCGACGGTGAAGCCCATCATCGATACCAGCAGGATGTTCTTCTTGCCGAAGCGCTTGGCCAGCCAGCCGACCGGCGCGGTCATCACGGCCGCGGCGACGATATAGCTGGTCAGGACCCAGGTGATCTGGTCCTGCGACGCCGACAGCTCGCCGCCCATGTACGGCAGGGCGACGTTGGCGATCGTGGTGTCGAGCGCCTGCATCAGCGTGCCGGCCATCGAGCACATCACCACGATGATCAGCTGCGACTTCTCGTAGTGTTCGTGCCCGTGCCCGACGCCATGAGCACGCTGGCCGGCGGAAGCGGCTGCCATTACTGCCCCGCCACCATGCGGCTCCAGCGGCGCATGCCGGTGTCGATCTCGACCACGGCGCTCATGCCGGCGCGCAGCGGCGGATCACTGGGACCGACCTGGCAGGTCACGCGCACCGGAATGCGCTGCACCACCTTGACCCAGTTCGACGAGGCGTTTTCCGACGGCAGCGCCGAGAACGCCGTGGACGTAGCGCGGCTGATGGCGTTGACGCGGCAGTCCCAGGTCTTGCTGGGATAAGTGTCGATCGTCACCGAGACGGGATCACCGACGCGAACACGGGTGAGATCGGTTTCCTTCATGTTGGCTTCCACCCACACGTCCGTCGTCGAGACGATACCGACCGCACTGGTGGTCGAGAACGACGACAGCGCCGAAATCACCAGGGTACCGGGCTGCAGCGAATCCACTTCGGTGACATCGCCTTCGAACGGCGCGCGCACCGTGGTGTGGGCGAGCTGGCGGGCGGCTTCGTCGTAGGCGGCCTTGGCCTGCAGGAACGCGGGCGCACGCTCGGGCGGCAGATTGGGATCGCCGAGCAGCTTCGACAATTGCGTCGCCGCATTCTGCTTCAACGCGGCGAGAGTCGCCTGGGCGGAGGCCAGCGTCGAGCGCGCGGTGTCGAGTGTCTGCGGCGCGATGGCGTTGGACTTGGCCAGCGACAGGTAGCGGTTGAAGGTCGACTGCGCCAGACGCACCTGGGCTTCCTGCGCGGCGACTTGCGCCTGCAGGCCCTGATACGCGGCTTCGTCGGCGAGCACGCCCTGGCGCGCCGCTTCCTGGGCCGCCGCAGCATTCGCCAGCGCGATTTCGAACGGATGCGCATCCAGCGTGAACAGCACTTCGTCCTTCTTGACGTGCTGGCCCTCGTGGACGTTGACGGTCTTGACGAGGCCGGAGACATCCGGCGTCACCATCAGCTTCTGGGCGCGAACATAGGAGTCATCGGTGCCGACGAACCGCCCGCCCGTGAAATAGACGAAGGCCGAAACCACCACGACCAGCACGGTGCCGAAAATCATCAGCACCCGGCGCAGGCGCGCCTTGTCTTCCCACAAGCTGCCCAGCCAGGTCCCTGCCCGGCCGGTCTGCGCGGTGCCCTCGTAATAATTCGTGCCCGATTGCGCGCGAACGTCCATTTCACTCTCCTGCAACGGCCGCGGTATTGGCGGACTCGCTTAACAATGTCTCTTTGATCTGAAGCAGAACGCGCAACGCGGTGTTCCAGTCTTCCTTGGTGATGCCTTCGTGGAATTTGGCGATGCCACTCGCACGATAGACGTCAACCTTCTCGAGCACCGGCGTGGCGGCATCGAGCAGATGCAGCCGGTGCATCCGGCGGTCGGTCGGATCGGGGCGGCGCTCGACAAACCCGGCACTCTCCAGCCGGTCGATGATGCGGCCGACGGTGATCGGCTCGACTTCAAGGATCGCCGCCAGCTCGGTCTGCGACAAGCCGGGATGGCATTGCAGCTTCATCAGCGCGACGCACTGCGCGCGGGTCATGCCCCAGGTACGGGCATGCTGATCAAACCGGACCCGCATCAGGCGGGCCAGATCGTGCATCACAAAGGCAAGGTCTTGATCGTTGGGTTCCATGGCTCTCTTTCCACGGTCACAAATAAGCACGCTTATAATAACGTTCAAGATGATAACGGGGGCTATTTCAAGGCAGGAGTACGGTGCTAACAAGACGGTGCCGTCAGGTTTGGTAAATAATTGATTTCACAACAATTTCCAAATGCCTCCCCAACGGAAAGGGGCGGCCCCCGAAAGGACCGCCCCTGGCTGCACCCCAACCAAATGAGGAGTCTTACCAGCCCTGGATCTGCTTCCAGCTCGCCTCGATCGCCTGAACGGCGTTTTCCGGCAGCGGGACGTAGTCGAGGCTGAGCGCGGCGGCGCCGCCATTCTTGTAGGACCACTGGTAGAACTTCAGCACTTCCTTGGTGGCGTTCACATCCTGCGGTTGCTTGTAGACCAGGATGTAGGTGGTCGCCGTGATCGGCCACGCGGTGGCGCCGGGCTGGTCGACCAGGATGATGTAGAAGCCATTGCCCGCAGCGCCGGCCCAATCGGCATTCGCCGCAGCGGCGCGGAAGGTATCCGCCGACGGGACGACGGTCTTGCCGTCCTTGTTGATCATGCGGGTGTGCTTGAGGTGGTTCTGCTTGGCGTAGGCGTACTCGACGTAACCGATCGAGCCCGAGGTCTGCGCCACGTTGCCGGCAACGCCTTCATTGCCCTTGGCGCCGACGCCGACCGGCCAGTCGACGGCGGTGTTGGCACCGACGCTGCCCGCCCACTCTTTCGAGACGCGCGACAGATAGGTGGTGAACACGAACGAGGTGCCCGACGCGTCGGCGCGATGCACGACCGAAATCGCCTTGCCCGGCAGGTTGACGCCCGGGTTCAGCGCCTTGATGCGCGC
Organism: Rhizomicrobium sp.; assembly: GCF_056722145.1. Taxonomy (NCBI): domain Bacteria; kingdom Pseudomonadati; phylum Pseudomonadota; class Alphaproteobacteria; order Micropepsales; family Micropepsaceae; genus Rhizomicrobium; species Rhizomicrobium sp. Next base: position 12,624 of record NZ_JBWZET010000064.1, read on the forward strand.
ATCGTCCCAGCGGCTGATCTTGCCGAGGAAGATGTCGGCGAGGACTTCGCCGTTGAGCACGAGCTGGCCCGGATTCACGCCCGGCACATTGACGACCGGCACGACGCCGCCGATCACGGTCGGGAACTGGGCGAGACCGGCCTTGTCGAGCTCGGCCTTCTTCAGCGGTGCATCGGTGGCGCCGAAGGTGACGGTCCGCGCCTTGATCTGCGCGATGCCGCCGCCCGAACCGATCGAGTTGTAGTTCAGGCTGACGCCCGACACGCCCTGATAGGCGCTCGCCCACTTGGCGTAGATTGGGTACGGGAA